>JBAYRN010000014.1:0-66786 GCA_041676625.1 Vulcanimicrobiota bacterium | reverse complement strand
TGCTGGACCACGCCCGTCGACTCCACTCCGTAGAGCAGGGTGAAGCGGTGACCACCGCCCAGGTGTTGGAATTTGCTCTGGTCTCCTACATCTCCAATCTGCCGCTCGATCAGGAGTCGTTGGACAAGGTGCGACAGGAGATGGATAAGGACTTGCAAGCGGAAAAAGCAAGAGAGATTCCGCTGGTAGCGGCGGCTCGCGAGGTGGCAGTGGAGATGGGTCTCTTGGTTGATCCCGATGCTGACGAAACGTCCCATCCGGGTCAAAATCAACCCGCCGAAGACTGCGCCGAAGCTCTAGCCAAGGCTCTCGGTACCGAGCCGAGCCCGGAGGTTGTTCAAAAGACGGAAGAAGCCCTGGCCCAAAGCACCCGCAGGAGTCGTTTTGACTCCACGAGTCTGGAACTATCCAGGGTCGTTGGGCCGGTCTTAGTCGAAGCTCTCGAGCGGCACCGACCTCCGGCCATCTCAAACAAACGCATCTGCTTCAACCCTCAGAACCGCCACACCACCAAAGCCCAAAAGCGAGAACTGCTACGGCGCGACGGCTGGACCTGTAGTACCCCGGGTTGCTGTCATAAGCTTTACTTGCACCTTCATCACCTGGTTCCGCACTCCCAGAATGGCCCCACCATTGACCGAAACTTGGTCGGGCTGTGTTCGAGCTGTCATCGAAACGTGCACGATGGCTCGCTTCGGATCTTTCTTCGTTCAGACGGTAAGCTGCACTTCACCGACTCCGAGGGAAACTCGGTGGCCGAGCAAGCCGATCTGGAGTTGGGTCAATGGCTCGATTTCAATATCGGGTGGGACGGCGAGGAGGACGACTCCTTTACCATTCGGGCCCATCGGGGAGAGTGGTCTATTTTTGGGAAGGTATAGTTTTTCGAGGTGACATCCTGCGCTCATATCCGGAATGTGCTCAGTCGAGCATCCACCATCACGGAGGTCTTCACCCAGCGTTGTACAGCGCGACGCAGCCGAGGTCGGTGCGCACGCCGAGCGCCCCCTCATCGGTCCAGGCCACGGCCGCGCTCTTGACCACCATATCGAGTTCGATACTCAAGGAAAGGTCCAGGCTCGCCAGGTCATACACCTGGGCGCGTCGACCTTGGGTCACCGCAAGTCTTTCTCCATCCGATTCGATCGCAAAATCGCCCATGGCGAGATCCCCAAAGTCGGGCCAGTCGGCGACTGCCGTTCCGGTGTCGACCTCGAAAGCGTGAAGGGTCGAGCGACCGTACCGCTCCTTAAACAGTAGCCTTCGCCCGTCGGGGGTGAAGGCGAGCTTTTCCACCATCTCAAAGTCGCCCTCGATACGCCGCACCGAGCCCGGTTCAGAAAGCGTATGAAGCAGCAGAACGCCGGCCTCCCAACACAGCGCCAAGAGCTTTGCGTCGGGCGAAAGCGCTCCGGTCAGCTGCGTTGTGTGCCCCGAATAGAGCTGTGGGGTGACGCTGCTGCGAAAAATCTCGACCTCTTGGCGCAAGTCGCTGACCACGACATCGGGCTCTTCATACCAGGCTGCCACTCCGTTTTGCACGGAGAGAAAACTTGCAGGCGACTTATTCTCCGGCACCCTGCAGGACAGTTCGTTACTCTCGTGATCGACCTGGTAGACCCCGTGGCCGACGAGAAGAAAGTCTCGACCCAGTTCGGGGGCGATGCAGACCCCTCGCAGTAGCTGCCCGGGTGAAAGTTCGGCCAGAAGGTCGCCGCTGCCGTCGGGATGGATCAGCGCCAGGTGATCGCCTTCGCCCCCGAACAGGTTGGTCAGTAGGCTCCCCTCGAGGGCGGTCAGGGTGAGCACTCCTGTGTAGCCCTTGGATAGAAAGCGGATCAAATAGGGTTGGCCGGGCGGCGGCTCCTCTTCAATCAGAACCATCCCCTTTCGCAGCCGCGCTCCCTCTTCTTTCTCTAAGAAGCGACCAACGGCGGCCAGGTCGGTCTGCGGCTTTTCCACTTCTTTGAGCTTTTTGGCTGTGCCAGAGATCACGGTCACGCTGGTCCCCTCGGTTCGGGTGCCCCACACCTTGCCGGTCTCGGGGTCGGAAAACATGCGCACTCTTGGTTTCATACCGGCTCTCCCCACATTCCCGGGTTCAAGAGATAGCCAAGATCGGCTTCCACGAAGGAGCGGGCGACGTCCTCTCGAGTTTTCAAGTTAAGGTCGGGCGCTGCACGCTCGAAATCCCAACTGTGGTGCGCCAAGGTCGAGAGCAGGCGCAGGCGTCGAGTCTGACCTCGGGAGAGGCGAAAGAGTTTGAGATATTCCAGTGTTCCGTCCTGACGTAGGATAGCCTCGCCGGCGAAGTTGTCAGTCTCGTGCAGATGGGTGACGAAGCGTTGCAGGCTGAAGACTCCGGTACTATACACGGTTTTCGCATCTAACTCCCGGCCCTCGATCTCGGTCAGGCGGTACCGCTCCATATCTCGCTCGGCGGCGGTGACGCGAGCGAACTCGGCGGCCAGACTGTCCAGGTCGGCGACGGCCGGCAGGTGCAGGGCAAGCTCCGTGTTTTTGGCGTAGCGCAAATATCCGTAGTGAATCAGGTGGTCAGCGTACTGGTCGGTCAACAGGGTCTCGTGCAGCCGGGCGTAGTCGTCAGGGTGGGGCGTCAGGAAACACCCGCTCAGCACCTCGTCAACAAACAGCGCCATACCAACTTGTCCGGGCACGTACTCGAAGATGGTCAGCGCCTCGCGCAGGCCTTTCAAGATCCAGCCGGGGGCCATACGCTCGACGCGGTACCCGAGCGACCCACGGCGCACCTCCCGTTTATAGTCCAGCCAGGCCACGTCGGGGCCCTTGAAATGGCGCACCATGAACCCTTCTATGGCCAGGGCGTTGGGCAGAAAGGCCAGTTGGCTGGGACCTGTGCGTTTCCATAGCTTGCCGAAGGCCAGATGACCGTGCTCGCCTAGATGGGTCTCGGCCGTGGCGGTCCCGGTTCCGTCGCGATTCCAGTTAACCACGAACGCCTGGGGCATATAGCTGGTGAAGTCGGCCCGTCGATAGGTCGACCTCACGCGGTGGCGGGGGAACGCTTGGCTCGCCAACCGGAGATCCTCGCGAACTTGATCGCGCACTATGGCGACCATGCGTACGCTGCCCCAGGTCTGGGCTACCTCCAGTCTGCAACCGTTGAGATGGAAGTGATCAAAGAGCATGGGCTGGCCGCTTCTTTACAAAGCTGTCCGCGCGGGAAGCAAGGTAGGATTCCAACTCCGCCACCTGGCCGCCCCTGCGAGCAAAGCTTGCCAGCACGAATCCGGTTGCCAGATCCTCGACCTGACGGATACCCACCACCGGCCAGCTTGGGCCCAGTGCCATCGGCTGAAAGTCATCGGGAGAAAACGTCGGATTGAAATGGACCCAGAGAGGAGATATCCCGGGCAAACGCTCCTTTACGGCTGACGCGATCGCTTCGCAGGCTCCTGAGGGAGCGTTCTCGCGCGCATCGGAAATCACCAGGACGACCTCGGGCGACTCACGCAGTGCCTCTAAGAGCGGCTCTCCCAGCGCGGTGTGCCCGGTGGGCTCAAGTTGCACCAGGTTGGGGGTAGGGAAGGACCAGTGGGCCGAGTAGCGCGGGCAAGCCGCCTCCAGGACCAAATGCACAGCCAGTGCTACGGCCAGCGGTCGTCGGCGGGCCTGCGCCGCTCCATAGCTTGAGCGGCTGCGATCCAACACGGCGGCGACTCGGCGCTGCACCAGTTGAGGTGGCAGCCTCAGGGTCGGAACCAGGGCGACGGCGCGGGCTCGCGCCTGGGTTAATACGGGATCGCGCTGGTCGGAGGGAAGCCGCAGAAGGTACAGACAAAGCTCCACCAGATCCGTGCGGTGAGGGTCGTAGGAGGCGGCTTTTTGGTCTTGCCAACGAAGCTTTTCGCGCTCAGTCATGCGGGGGGCTATCTTCACCATGAACTGCTCCCGCGGTACGCCCTTGCGCTGGGCCAATCCCTGGGCCACGGTGAAGGGAAGCTCGTAGATCGCGCGCTGGTCGTAGTGAGCTCGGCGATACGCCTCTAGCAACTCTTCCTGGTAGGGCTTGCCGCTTGCTCCTTGATACAGGAAGCGTTTGACCTCCGGACTGATCGCGCAGTGAGCGTGAACAACAGCTTTCTTCATACGGTGTCGATACTTCACGGCATCAAAGGCCAGATTCTTGCGCCTTCCGAGCCAGCCTGCGATCAGCGCCCGGGTCCGCCTATTGTTGACTCGCCCATCGGCCAGCCGCTCACACAGCCGGTACACCCGCTGGGGAGGCAGTCTGGCCATGGCCGCCTCGAGCAGTTGGTTTTCCAGAGTGCGTTCCTGGGCGTCTGCCGGCGCGCCGACCGACAGCAGAGTAAAGACAGCGTGGGCCAGGTTGTGATCGTTTAGCCCACCGGCCAGCATAAGCCTGTAAAGGTGCCGATAGTTCTGTGCGACGTACTCGTGCAGGAAGGTTAATGAGAGGCGCTCTTCCGTCTTGCCGTGGTAGAACCCGCCCTGTCCCGTAGCGGTGAAGCCGGCGTTGGCGAAAAGCAGCATATCTTCGCGGCGCACGCGGTCTATGCTGTGTTCCGCCGACTTTCCAGCCATCTGTCACCCCAATTTAAGATGCCGGGGAGAAGAGAGTGCGATCACTTAGGACAGTTCAAAAGCTGGTTTCGGAAATCGCACCGAAGTCCCACGGCTCTGCAGAATTCGGCGAACTCACGGTTCCACCTTCGCGGGTCACGGGGAGGCTTTGCCGAGGTAAGCCAAGTAGGGAGCCTTCGCCTCCTCGCGGAAAGAACCGACATGTCATTTCAAGAGGTTCAGTTACACTTTCCAGTCGACCCCATTATCAACTCTGAGCAGCTCCAGTCGAAGATCGAAACCTATCTGGGGGCGGTGGAGCTTGCGCAGGGAGACTCAAGCTGGTCGGTCATTCACCCCGGGGGCCGGACGATCGTAAGTAGGGTAGGGAACCCGGCCGTTTCCGAGCGAGAAGAATTGATACAACAATCCTGGTCCTGTTCGGACCCTGCCGAACGCTTGGAAGGCTGCTCCTATGCTCTACTGGTCATGGAGTCTCCGGACCCGGACCTATCGGCGCTGAAGCGGATCGAGTTCTTCCACGGAGTGCTCCGGGCCGTCACGGAACTAACCGCACCCAGCGCCCTAGTGTTCTGCCATGCCCAGCAGGTGGTTGACCCGCAGGACTATCTGCAAGCCTGTGACGAGCCTCCCATGCTTCGGCCGGGCCCCCTGAACGTCCGGTTCTTCGACCTCGCCGACTCTCCCGGTGAGATGCTTATGGACACCCGCGGTCTGCATGAACTGGGGTTGCCTGACGTCCAGTGCCATTTCCGCGAACTCGATCCCGAGCGCGTTCATCAGGTAATCTTCAACACCGCGTGCTACCTCTATGAAAACGGCCCTGTGATCGAGCCAGGGCAGTCCGTACCGGGAATAAAGCGTGGGACGACGTGGGCATGCCGGTACGAAGACTCTAGGATGGGGCCGAGCCGAATGGTACTGGTCCTCGACCCCGGCAAGCGTTAGCTTTTTCCACATATTATGTATCAACGGATAGTGGTAGCCCGATGGCCCGTGGTATGCCTGGCCTAATCGTAGCCGTAAATGTACTGTCCCAGCCCGATCTCAAACCAGGTTTCCCGCTCGTTCTGCTGCTCCCGAGTGATCTCACCCCTACCTTCCTGCACTGCCCAGCTACGCTTGAGTTCGGAAGTGAGCCTTCCCAGGAATTGCGTGGAATTGTTGCTCCCAGCTCCGTCGGGCCCTGCGATCTCGGCACCCAGGGTCACCACGAAAGAAGCCACCGGACTGGCAATGGCCGCTCCCGAAGCGAGCAGACCGGCCATGGTCTGAAAAAAGGCTCCCTGGTCTCTACCATGCAGACCGGTCTCCTCAAAGAACTTGAACAATCCGTTGAGCATCACCCCCGAAAAGGCCCCAATCTCGGTATCGTCGCGGGCCCCCAGAGCGTTTGTATAACGCAAAGCGATTTCAGCAGCGTCCTCGTGATTGGGGTCTCGACGAGTGATATGGCCGAACTCGTCTTTCTGGTAGAGACCGGCCTCCATGTCGAGCGCCATAAGCGTGCCCAACCCTTCCAGCTCCCTGGTTTCCCAGGGTTCGCCATCGGGGTTGGTGCTCCTCATATCGTCCACGACCGTATCGAGGTTGCTCGAGATCGCACGAACCAGGGGAGCCAGCGAGCCCTCGCCGGGAGCCATCGGTTGACCGGAACCCAGTAAGCCATCCAACATCTCCGGGTTGGCCGCGAACAGTTGCGCCGCCGCCTTATCGCCGCCTTCCTTACCGAGAAGAAAATTGGCTAGATAAAAATCGGCCGACTCCGTGCCTTGAGTCTGCTCTCCGCTACTATACTCAGCCTCGAAGTCGACCTGGAGGGTCTTGAGCTGGTCGGTCAATTCTCGACGCTGCTGAGGTGTGAGACTGCTGATCATTTCGGGTGTGATCTTGTTGAGGTCGAGTTGACCGTCCTCGAATGCGGGCCCGAGCGGGGTTTCAAGCCAGGTTGTCCCATCGGTGTCACGTAGGGCAACGGTCGAGGTAGCCTCGTAGGCTGGCAACGTAGAATCGATGGACGGCTCTGCGCCAACTGATACAGGCAGGTCAGAATTGGAACCAGCTACACCCTCCGGCGAGGGTAGCGAACGTGCTGACGAAACGTCGTCTAATAAGCGGACGCGGTATTCACGGTTGGTCACCAGCTCGGAGCCACTCAGTCCCGTGCTTTTTACGTTGAGGGCTTCTTCCGATTTCTCGGTGCGCTCGGTGCGGGTCGGGGTGAGCGGTAGGTGGGGAGAGCTTCCGTTGACGCTGTTCTTCATAGGTTATGTTACCGCGCACCACGGGGTTCGTCTAGATGAACCCGGGCGATCGAGGAGAGAGACTTTTCGAACTGCAGAAAGTAGGGCTCCATATCGTGGGAATGGGTCACGAAGTTTAGCTCCACCGTTTCCACGGCCCACTCCAGGTGGGTGAAGTCGAAGGGTCCGGTTCCGTGAAGCAGCGAGCGGAATCGGTAGTAATAGAGCAAAATGGAGATCGATACGGCGATCATCAGCAGGCGGGATACCACCGACTTGCCCAGGAGTAGCCTCTTCCCCTCCAGCAAGTTTCTTAGATACCGCGCCAGGGTCCGGCGCATCAACTCGGATTCGGGTTTCAGGACGGCAAAGAGAGGGCACGGTGCGTCGAGGAGATGCGAACGAGGGTTCTTGCCGGCCATAAAGTCCTGGCAGAACGTTTCCCGCTGCACCGGGTCTTCTTCGCGCTCGATCACGGAGATGCAGGCTCCGGCGATGATCGGCAACGTATCGACCGCGTCGGTTAGGAGCCGGTGAGAGAGGCTGAAATCGAGGGCTTCTACGTCCAACTTGCTTTCGGTCACTCGCTGCGCCAATATGGCCGTGGCGGCGTTAAGTAGGAACACGACAGGATCGTAGGGATCGAACTTCAGAAGCTCCGCCTCGACTCGCAGATAGCCTTCCCAGGTGGCGTGGGAATCAAGGGTAAGCGGGAACCCTTCGGGAGTGGATTGCGCCTGCAGGGCCACTTCAGGGTGGCGGGCAACCAGGTCGCCAAGTTCTTCTTTCAGCTCCGCGAGTGGTTCGCCCAGACCAGCCAGGACAGCCGGGCAACTGTAGGCCAGGGAGACGAAGTGGACCCCCCTTACCTCGGTGAACTGGAAAGGATAAGATTGGCAGGCCAGAGGCTTGGCGGTGCTCCCACCCTCGCGATGGAGTTCGCAGCCGCCGTTCTCGTGAAAGATACAGTGCCCCCCTTCGTCGCGCCCCAGCGTGATCTTTTGGTCCACGGTAGGCAGCGGTACATACCCGCTATTTTTCAGCCGTCGATACGCTGTGGTGGCCCGAATGTCGCCGGCTTTTTTCTCGCTGGGATACACCAACCAACCAGAGGTGCAGCACTTTCCACAGCCGGTGCAGGCGTAGAATTGGCCCTCCGGGATCGACAGGCGGGGGAAGTTCGAAAGACTCATGGTTGTTCGTTTTGGCCAAAATCTTGCTGCAACCTGTACGCCGGGTCTTTTGTGCTGGGCAGGTGAGCAGGACGGCTGGAGTTTTTGCTCGGTCTACAACGTATCCCGTCTACCAGTCTACATTGGAGCGTCTCCAAAACCGTAGGTCAGTCATCTTGATAGTACTGATTCTGGTTTCGCTGAATACTTCGCTCACCGGGGGCTTGGGGGTTTGAGGCGGCGCGTTTTACGCGGCTCTTCCAAAGACTTCGCACGTAAGCGCGCCGCTGCGCGATGGGCAGCCCGTTCACACGGGTCAGTTCTTCTCCTAGAACCCGAAGTTGAAAATCGAGTGGAAATACCTTTTCAAACGGTCGCGGCTACCCACTTTGTGATCTCCTCCACCTTGTGACTCTCCGTACCGCTTCATCGTGCTGCATCCGTTACGATAGGGGAAGCAATAAAAGTACAAATAGGAGGTTTTATGAAGCAGTATAGTAAGAAATTGGTCCTGATGGTTGGAATAAGCTTGGCCTTTGGGAGCGCGGCACAAAGCTTAGCGGAGCCCGTCAGCGCGCCGGCCGAGGCTAAGTCGACCTACACCCACCCGGCGGAGATCAGGGGCTTTAATCCCCAGCCTGAACCCCCCGCCAGGACGATGCAAGCGGGTGGAACTTCCACCTTCGAATCCCCTCAAACGGTCAGGGGCTTCAATCCTCAACCCGAACCGCCCGCGCTGCGCCAAGGGTTCAACCCTCAACCCGAGCCACCGGCGCGCTTCAACGCACACTCAACAACTCGATAGCAGTTGAGCGAGCTCAGGATTCTCTGAACCAAAGAGGCTTTACAGTGGCCCGAATATCGCCGGCTTTTTTCTCGCTGGGATACACCAACCAACCAGAGGTGCAGCACTTTCCACAGCCGGTGCAGGCGTAGAATTGGCCCTCCGGGATCGACATACGGGGGAAGTTCGAAAGACTCATGGTTGTTCTACCAGTCTGACAGGTGGGGCTGGGCTGTCATCGAGCGTCGATAGCTGCGCAAGAGATCCATGCTGGTGACCACGCCTACCAGGCGTCTCTCTCGGGTGACCACGACACGGTGGATGTGGTGCTCCAGCATGAGATCGAGCGCTTCCATGATGGTGGCGGTCTCGGTTGCGAAGTAGACGTAGGGCGTCATGATCTCGCGCACCGGTGTGGATTTGCGATCGTCTGGTGTGGGTGTGGCGAAGAGATCAAACCAGAGGGTGTGATGGTAGCCCGTCGCGGGCTGGTCGGGGTTCGGTTGTCCACCCGGTCCACACAGGTGCCGTATGACGTCGGCCTGCGAGGCCACCCCGAGCAACTCTTCTGACTCCGGGTCGACTACCGGCACACCGGAGATCTGGTGTTCGTACAGTAAGGCCTCGAGCTCGGCCAGGCTTGCCTCAGGGGAGATGGAGATCACCTCCGAGGTCATCAAGCTGGCCAGGGTGCTGCGCTCGGCTTGGGGGCTGAGCGCGAAGTCGTGGGTGGGCAGGGCTTGCCTCTCGAGAGATTCTTCGACTTCGGATCCCTCTGCTGGAAAAGAGCGTCGGGCGGGTCCGTCGGCCTCGATATCCTGCAGCTTGCGAGCCGCCAGCGGTGCGCTGACTGGTTTAACCGGCCAGACCACACTGTCACGGGCTTGACCTAGCGGGAGAGACGGGTCCATAGGCTCGATTATAGGTTAAACAAAGAAGCGCTGTCTAATCCCAGTCTGTCAGAACAAGACCTGGCGGCTCTGCGAGAGCACGCTAAGGACTGAGACCGTCAAGGTCTACCTACAATTCGTACTCTTCGATTCGTCGACTCCTGTGGTGGGCTCCCCCCAAAGCCCAAGTCTACAGATTCGCCCTTATCCTGAAAGAACTTAACCACTGTTGGTGATGTACCCTGGCATCTTCCAAGCTTCCAGCGCCCGTTCTTTTCTGTAAAGCCGCAGTACCAACTGTCCTGTTGGTCTCCAACTATGTCATAGACCATTAGGGAGACGCTAGAAGCTTGGGGTTTAGAGGAGCCTCAGATAGGACTGCTGGGTGGCTCGGCAAAAGCAGATCGCATCCGGTTCCTCCTGCCGCTCCAACCAGTCTCGTGCGAGCCGATGGTGGCTGTGCTTCGAAAGGTCAGCGCCAGCCAGACATTGCTATCGCAGAGAATCATCAGCTTCTTGTTCGTCACTCCATGGACCAAAGCGGCTTCAGCACCAGCAAAGGTATTGTTCGATCGGTCTTTTTCTGGTAGCCCTCGTAGCCCGGGTAATACCGGCAAAAAACCGGCCACAGGCGTTCCCGCAATTCCGGTGTGCCCAACTCGGCGCGGATCTCCCACTGGTGCTGCCCGATCTGCACCCAACCTTGGGGATTGGCCATGAGATTTCGGGCCCAGTGGGGAGGCTTTGCCTGACCTCCGTAGGAGGCCACCACCACCAGGTTCGGACCATCCGGAAGTGAGAGCAAGGGCGAGGTAAAACGCCGACCAGACTTGCGACCGATGGTGGTCAATAAAAGCTGCGGGGCACCGCAGATCAGGCCTCCTACGACACCTCCGGTGAGGCGGTAGAGATAGGTATGCATCGCCGTGACCAGCCGGACTAATCGATGGTTGTGCCGCTTGCCGCGGGTGCCGATTTCGAGTTCCATCTTCTTGCTTTGGCTCTCCTTCAGGTCGGGACCTCCGTCACAGGTGGCCGGTGATAGCGGGTGGGTGGGACCAATCGTTGTTTCGGCCGTTCATGTAGGTGACCGTGGCGTGGGCCAACTCTTCATCGGTCGCGTCCAATGTGGGGATGCTCACCATGCGAAAATCGCCCAGTTCGGGAGTGAAGCTACGGGTAAATGTGCGCACTCCGCAATGCCGGCAAAAGGTATGCTGATGCACGCTGCCCTCGGTGCGGGTGTAGACGCCCAGCATCTCCTCTCCCTGCAACAGGTCGAACTCGGCGGGCATCACCATCACGGCCCAGTTGCGTTGCTTGGTACACAGGCTGCAGTTGCACCGCACCCCCTTGGAGAGGTCGGCCTGCACCCGATATCTCACCGCTCCGCAATGACAGGAGCCTACAAAGGTCTGGCGCGCCATGGAGTCTCAGTTCAGAACGTATCGCTCAAGGCCTTCGCCTGGGCCAAAGGCAAGACATTTTTCTCCTCCTGACTAGCTGTTCGATCTTAGTGCGAGTTCACTGCGACAGCGAGTAATGCAAGTCGGTAAAGTCGGTAAAGACCGGGTCCGGAGCCACTTCCACCATAGTGAAGGCAACCAGATGGGTATCTTTACTTCCTCGTCTCTTACGGCGTAGAGTGGTATACATTGCGATATTTCAACACTTTGACAAATAATCTCATGGAGGAGGCGGGTACGGAGTTGGGCAGCCTGTCCGGGAGCGGGCTGATGTTTCACGGAACGGCAAAGAGGTTCGACGCGGTAAAGGCTAGCCCCAGCAAGCGATTTGGTGACGGCCGGATCGATTGGCAAGGTACGGCGATCTTTGCGGCCATAGACTCTCGGGTTGCGCTGCACTACACGGCAAACCGCGGGACAGGATTCTTTACCGGAATCGATCTCCGAAGCTTGACCGATGCCGACCGTCCGATCGTCTTCGGAATCAGTGGTGGTGCCAGTCTGAAGGAAGCAATGACAAAGCTTTACGGCGACCCGGCGCGACCGGAAACTTGCCGGGGTTATATCTACCTGCTGGATAAGTCCAAATTTTTGCACGAACCCGGTCTGGGCATCATGGAGATGATCACCCGCGACCCGAGTGCCAATATCGGAAGGCTGACGATCAACCGCCGGGCTGCCATCGATGAACTGGTAAGGGACGGGAGTGTCCTCCTCGATTGGATCCCGCGGCTTGAAGCAGGAGGAGAACCCGCAGATTTCGCAGTGTGAGGGATGAAGAATATCCTTGGTGGAGATCTGGAGCCGTGCTCCCTGGACCCCATGACCGGCTTCTACCGCGATGGCTGCTGCCGGACCGGCAACGGTGACTATGGCGTGCACGTGGTTTGCACGGTGATGACCGACGAGTTTCTGGCTTTTTCGAAGGCCCAGGGCAACGATCTGTCCACTCCGATGCCAGAGTATCACTTTCCAGGCTTGAAGGCGGGCGACCGCTGGTGCTTGTGTGCACCCCGTTGGCAGGAAGCTTGGGAGGCGGGAATGGCACCCAAGATCGTGGCCGCGGCCACCCACATTTCTGCCGTTGAGCATTGTGATGGTCAGGCCTTACGCGACCACGCTGTCGATCTCTAGAAAATCTTACCCACCAGTTTTTTAGCGCCTCCAGCGACCTCGGTGGCTCCTTTACCCACGGCTTTGGCCCCCTCGGCGGCACCTTTACCCACGGCTTCGGCTCCTTTGGCAGCTCCTTTGCCCACGGCTTCGGCGCCTTTACCCACGGCTTTGGCCCCCTCTACTGCCCCTTTACCAACAGCCTTGGCCCCTTCGGCAGCGCCTTTGCCCACGACTTCGGCTCCTTTGGCTATTCCGCGACCGACCGCTTTGGCGCCTTTGCCGATGGCTTCTCGGTTGTCGATGACCAGTGAGGTGACTCCCAGGGCGGCCGCTACCGGTTGACCGCCGGGCACAAACATGGCCACTCCTGCAGCCACGCCCAAGCCGCCGGATACCAATTTCGCCTTATCCACGTCCTTGCCCTGAAGGGCGTCCTTGATGTCTAGCGCTCCGCTGACTCCCGAGGCTATACCCCCGACCACAGGGGCTGCTTTGCCCACTTTACCCAGCGCGCTGACCGCCCCGGGTGCTTTGGCGGCCAGTCCCTTTTGGACCGAGGCTACTTTACTCAAGGAAGAGAGCCCGTCATCGACACTTGCTCCGCCCAGAAGTTTGGCGGCCGAAGTCGCGTCCGAGGCCAGGGTAGACCCGGCTTTGACCTTGTCTTCGGTGGAGGATTCTGGATTCAGTAGCGCGTGGCTCGAGGTGGCGACCGAGAGGGGTGAGGCCGCGAGGCCACCGGCTTCACCCACTTGGCCTAAGCCGTCGGATAGCTTGTCGGCCGACTTGAGGGCCGCTTCTGCCCCTTCTTGGGTGGACCCGAGTTTGGTGGCGGTGGCGAGTGCTTTTTCGGCGCCCTTTCCCTGGGTGAGGGTCTTGGAGAGGGTGGAGGCGTGGCCGGCAGGGGTTGCCACGTTTTTCACCGCAGCCTGGGCTTTCTCGGCCTTTTCTTCGACGGGGACCTGACCTTCCTCAGAGTAGTTCTCGGAAAGTCCAAGGAGCAGAGAAGAAAGACCGCTGGAATCACCCGCTTTTTCCCGGGCTTCCGGGGATAATCCCCATTGAACGACAGGGATTTGGGGTAATCCGTTCGTGTTGAGCTTCTGCTCGAGAGCGGGTGTAAAAGCGTATCTCGAAGGTGAAAAATCCCTGGCGTTGTTATCTAAGACGTTCATAATATTGAGTGTAGAGGAGAAAGAGGCCCCGGTAACGTCCGTTTGTTAACATGGAGTTAATACTTGTTGCAAATTGTACAAAGTTTGTTAAAAGACCAAGAACCCCCTCTCGGGGATACCCCACTAAGAACCTTCTTGCTGCAGGCCCGAAAGGTGGGGATCGTCGAAGCCGTTGGGCAGATGATAAACTCTCCGGAACACCCCCACACCAGTGAAGCTGACGACCTGATTAAACAGTTGGAAACGGACGCCGCGCACGGCTTGTCCGAGGCTGAAGCCAGGAAGCGTCACGAGCACTTCGGACCGAATCAGTTTCAGGAGAGCGAACCGATCTCACCCTGGGCCATTTTGCTCAATCAATTCAAAGACCTGATGGTCTTCATATTGTTGGTGGCGACCGGTATCGCTTTTGCCAGTTGGTGGCTGGAGGGGGCGGAGGGCATACCTTCCGACGGCCTGGTGATCCTGGCCATCGTTATTGCCAACGCGGTGCTGGGGTTCTCTCAGGAGTACCAGGCCGAGCGGACCATCGAAGAGTTGCAGAAGTCGACGGCCGCCAAGGCCCGGGTGGTGCGAGACGGTCAGGAGAGGACGGTCGAGCAGTCCGAACTAACCCTGGGGGACATCGTTATGGTGGGGGAGGGGGATCGGGTGCCTGCCGATCTGATCCTGATCAAGGCCAGTCACCTCCAGGCCAACGAGAGCATGCTGACCGGTGAATCGGTGCCGGTGTCGAAGAAGACCGGACCGGTGGAAAAGGACGCGACTCTCGACGCCCGACTCTGCGAGTTGTTTGCGGGTACCACCATTACCGCCGGGGAAGGGCGCGCTCTGGTGGTGCAGATCGGTTCCAAGACCCAGATCGGAAATATAGCCACCAGTCTGGGAGGTACGGTTTCTGAATCGACCCCCATGGAGCGCCGGCTGAATCATTTGGGCAAGCAGATCGGTTGGGGCGTGCTGGCCTTGAGCATCATCATCGGATTGACCGTGCTGATCGTGGAAGGAAATACCGACCTCAGCACCCTCTCTCGGGTGGCCATGTTCAGCGTTGCTCTAGCCGTGGCGGCGGTACCCGAAGGCCTGCCCGCGGTCCTCACCGTGAGCCTGTCGGCCGGCGCCCGCAGGCTGGCCGGACAGAACGCGGTGGCTCGGCGAATGGCGGCGGTGGAGACCCTGGGTTCCGTGACCACCATCGTGACGGACAAAACCGGTACCCTCACTCACAACCAGATGACCGTACGCAAACTCTACGCGGGGGGGAAAGTCCTCAACGTGACCGGAGACGGCTATTCCAGTGAGGGGGAAGTGGAAGACCTTTCAGAGGAAGCCAGAGCATTGATTCACTGCGGGGTCATGGCCAATTCCGGCTCTCTGGAGGAAGACCAGAAGGGGCACACCCAGGCCGTAGGGGATCCTATGGATGCGGCGCTCCTGGTGCTGGCTGAAAAGGTGGGTGAGGATTGGAAAGCGTTGCGGGAGAAGGAGGAGGTCGTTTCGGACGCTCCCTTTTCTTCTGACCGGGCCCGTATCTCGATCTTGCGTAAAGAAAGCAATGGGGCCACTCTCTACGTGAAGGGCGCCCCGGAGGTGGTGATCGAGCGCAGCAGCAATGTGGAGGATAAGCAAGGGCTGCAGCAGGCTGAGGATGAGTTTGCTGAAGATGCCCTGCGGACCCTGGCCTTTGCCAGTCGCCCCGATGCGGACCCCGACCAGGAAGCCGATGAGCAGGAGGAGGGGCTGACCATGCTGGGTCTGGCCGCTTTCGAAGACCCTCCTCGGGAAGAAGTGAAAACCGCTCTGGAACGCTGCCACGCGGCTGGTATCCGGGTGGTCATGTGCACCGGCGACCACCCCACCACGGCGGCTGCGATCGCTCGCAAGGTGGGGCTGGCCGAGGCGGGTGAGGAACCCCTGACGGGGCGGCAGATGACGGAGTTCTCCGACACCGAATTCGACCAGGCCATGAAACAGCATCACGTCCTGGCCCGGGTCTCTCCGGAACAGAAGTTGAAGGTGGTGGACAGCCTGATCCGACAGGGAGAAGTGGCGGCCATGACCGGTGATGGGGTCAACGACGCACCTGCCCTGAAAAAAGTGCACGTGGGAGTCTCCATGGGCAAGGCCGGGACCGCGGTGGCCGTGGAAGCGAGCGATCTAGTGTTGATGGACGACAACTTCGCCACCATCGTGAAGGCCATCGAAGAGGGACGCTCGGTTTTTAACAACGTTCAGCGGTTCATCGCCTTTCTTTTTTCCGGTAACTTCGGGGTGGTCACCGCCATGTTTTGGGGGACCATCATGGCGGGGGTCTTTGATCTTCGATTTGACGGTGATATTTTGCTGCCCCTGACGGCAGCTCAAATCTTGTGGATGAACCTGGTGACCGACGGAGCCCCAGCGGTGGCCTTTGCTATGGGTAAAGGAGCCGGTGAGGTCATGGACCGCCCGCCGCGCGACCCCAAGGCGCCCATTCTGGAGCGCCGGGGTTGGTTGCTGGTGGCCTGGTCGGGCACGATTTTGGCCGCCATTTTCCTGTTTGTGCTAGACGTGTTGTATGCTGGCGGGTTCTGGACTCTGTACACCGATAGCCATCGATACGCACAGTCAGCGGCTTTCTATACTCTGGTCACGGCGCGGCTGTTCAACGCCGTGAACTTTCTCGACTTAGAAGGCAGCGTTTTTCATAAAGGGACCTGGACCAACAAGATCGTGCCGGTGGCTTGCGTTTTCTCCTGGCTGTTGACGCTGGGCGTCTTGTTCTTTCCCCCGGCTGCCGACATGTTTGGACTGGAGGCGATCAGTATGCAACACCTGCTGATCCTTACGCTGGCGGTACCGCCGCTGGTGATCCTGCCCACCGAAGTTTTCAAGAAGTTCCTAAAAAAATACAATCTGTGAGCATCACAGGTACTTCCGAAACCACTCCACCGTGCGTGCCCACAGGACTCTCCAGTCGGACTCTTTCATGAAGTGCCCGGAATCGGGATACTCAAAGTGCTGGACGCGTTCAGGGCAGTCTCGGTAGTGAGACCTGGCCCTCTCCACGAAATCTCTGGACGGTTGGGGTGGCACCCTCTCGTCCTGGCCGGCGTTTTGCACCAGCAGGGCTTTGGGATACATGCGCTCCGGGTGGTGATGGGGACTGGCTTGCTGCCAGGGGCCGGGGAGGGGAGTGGAGGAGCAAGCCGACCAGTCAGGGGAGCCGAGAATGGGCACCACCGCGCGCAGATCTTCGCAGATAGCGGCCGCTGAAAAGGCGATGTAGCCACCCATGGATATTCCGGTCAGACCGAAGGATCCAGGAGTTGGATAACGTTCCTTGAGTTCTCGAATAAGAGTGGGGATCTCGATGACGCTGGACCGGACCATTTCCAGGAGCTGAACGTGAGATTCATTGGAGTTTATCCGCCGTTCGAGATCCGGGTATTTCCTTTCTCCGTGGCCGACCGCGTCGACCCCCACCGCCAAAAATCCGTGATCGGCTAAGCTCTTAAGTTCTTTTTCCTGGGTCTCTTTGCTAGCCAGGAGCCCGTGGTAAACCAGGACCGTGCCTCTGGTCACCGGGCCGTTGCGCAAAATTAATAAAGGGACGGCGCCGATCTGCTGTCGGTCGCACTGTATCATTAAGAGCCCGCAAGCTCTTTCAACGAAGATTTGCCGACTAGATCCTTATTAGCCATCGACCAGACTTCGAGGTTAAACGAATCTGCCCTACTTTTTAGGGGTCACCCGCCGGATCAGGCGGTCCAGAAGAGCCATCGCTTCGGGCTGCAAATTTGTCGTGGGGGTAGCAACGACCACATCATGACAGGCTTGCTTCTCCCGCAGAAGCGCCTCCGCTCGGAGCCAGGTTGCGGCGGGCCCAAAGAAGGCTGCCGGCTTGCCCAGTCGATGCATCCAGACCACTTCGGTGAGGGTCCCGAGGGTATCGCTCACGAAGATACAGCCGTGGCAAAAGGCCACATTGACCAAGTTGCGCGAGTAGGGGGTTGCCCCCATGTCTTTGGGGGCGTCGAAGCAGGTTCGTACCACCTGGTCGTAACCGCTCGGTTGATATTGGTGACGGGGAAGAATGGCATGGCTTTGGCCCGTCCGGTCTCCCACTTCCAAGAAGCCTTCCAGGGCAGCCTGCATACAGCCTCCGCCACCTCCGGTCAAAAGGTCGTGGCCCCGGCTGGCGATGGCTCTACCGGCCGCCCGGGCGTGGGGGGCTGCGGTGGTGCCCGACCCGAAAACAGCGATCACCAATCCTCCTGGCGATCCTCTGCTTCCAGCTGCTTGAGCTGTTCGTCGGTGATGGGAACAGCATTGATGGGGAGTTCAGGGTAGCTCGAAGCCGAACTGATGACTCCACCGTGGATCGATCCCAGAGCCAGGTATCGGCCCGGGTGCTCCAGTTGGTAGTCCCAATCGTATCGCACGGAGCATTCCCAGATATAAAGGGTGTCTCCCACGAATTCGGCTGTGTATTTCGGCTTCCCGAGGAGCGGTAAGACCTCCCGGAGCTTACCTCCGGAATTCCAGACAAAGGAGCGTGGCAACTCCACCAATCGATCCTCTCCTCGCTTAAGCCAGATGGTATCGGCTTTGCGCTGGCTATATCGGGTTTCGATGATCAACTGATCGGGATTGAAGGTGACTCCGGGTTGGAAGAGTTTGTCTGCGAACAGAACCGCACAGATAGACACCACCAGGACCAGGACCAGGATTTCTCTTTTTCGGTTCTTCATTCTTTGGAGTATTCTTGAAAGGTAAGGGAAAACCCCCAGGCTGAGGAGGCGTTTACAATTTTGTGATACTTTGTACGAATGACCTGAGATAGTATTGAGATAGCTCATAGCATCGGAAGGTACACATACAGATATGAATATCAGAGTAGCCAGCTACAACGTAAAGAACCTCTTTATGGATCGAGACATCGACAGCGGAAGTCACACTCGTCCAAAGTCAGAGAGATCGCTGGCTGCCCTGGCCGAGAGCCTGGAGAGAATGGAAGCCGACGTGGTTTCCTTCCAAGAGTTGTCGTCTCAGGAAACCCTGGAAAAGGACCTTTTGAGTCGTCGCGGGTTGGCTGAAAAATACCCCCACGTGGCCTGGACCAAAGGCAATGACGAGCGGGGCATCCGAGTGGGCATCATTTCGAAATACCCTTTCACCCTGGTGGAGAACCACGCCGACCACGAGTTTCCCTTCGTAGATGGGAGCGGAACCGGACAGTTCAGCCGTGATCTACTGCGGGTCGATATCAACACCGACAACGACCCCGAAGCGGAATTGACGGTCTACAATTCCCACTTCAAGTCCCGTCGCCCGGCCGATCCCGGAGAGGTGGATTCTGATGTTCGCCGACTTTCGGAAGGCACCGCGACTCGTAATATTGTTGAACAAGAGATGGCGGAGTTCCCCAATCGCATGTTCGTGGTGACGGGAGATTTCAACGACAACACCGACGATGCGCCGGTGCAGGTTATCCTCAACGGGACCAGTCCGGGAGCCGAGAAGTGGGTGGACAGTCTGGATCATCTGGCTGCCGGTGACCGCAACACCTGGCCCGCCAACCCCAATCACACGCGATTTCCCCCCGAGCAGTTTGACCACATCATCTATCCCCAGAGGTTTGATGATCAGGTGACCCGCCACGCCCCGCTGCGCTTCGAGCAGTCCATCGATTCCGACACCCGTTGGGTCTCTTCAGCCGCGAGCGATCATCTGCCGATCATCGCTGACATTGAAATCAAGGACTAATCGTAGGCTGCTGCTTCGGCAGCGGCTTCAGCGGCGACGCGTTTTTCCAGGTCGCTGACGTCCTGCTCTTCATCGATG
Source organism: Vulcanimicrobiota bacterium (assembly GCA_041676625.1). Lineage (GTDB taxonomy): Bacteria > Vulcanimicrobiota > Xenobia > Xenobiales > JADMJV01 > JAEXNA01. Next base: position 47,527 of record JBAYRN010000014.1, on the reverse strand, counting down.
TCTTGAAGAGTGTTGAGCACGTCCTGCAGGCTCGGGAACCGCATGGCGGGATCCTTTTCCATCATTCGCAGGACCATGTGCGCCATTTTTTCGGGAATTTCGGCCCGGATGGTCCGGGGATCTTTCGGTTTTTCCTGGAGCTGCATCATGAGCAGGGCCACCGAGTCCGTGGAGAGGAACGGTCGCTGCCCGGTGAGGAGTTCATAAAACAGCACACCCAGGGCGTACTGATCGCAGGAGGCTGAAGGCTTCTTTCCCTGTATTTGTTCGGGCGCGATGTAGGCGGGGGTTCCCAGCACGGTGCCCTCTTTGGTTAGAGAAATGTCATCGGCGATGGCCCGTCCCAGGCCGAAGTCGCTGATCTTACACATCCCTTTAGACATCAAGACGTTGGCCGGCTTGATATCCCGGTGCACGATGTCGTGCTCGTGGGCGTGCAGCAGAGCCGAGGCCAGTTGCCCCATATAGTCTCGAACCTGCTTCAGCGGCATGTCTGCCTTGACCAGCTCGGAGAGGGTTCCACCCTGCACGTATTCCATGATAATGAAGAGCAATTTGCCCTGCTCGCCCCAACTGTACATCTGCACTATCCCGGGGTGGTTGAGTTTGTGGGCGATTCGGATTTCTCGACCGTAGCGGGCCAGAGCGTCCTTACCCTTGGTGGCTTCCTCGTTGAGGATTTTGCAGGCGACAGCCTTTTCCCGATCCAGACTATCGGCGGGCACTCCCAGATACACTCTGGAGTTGGCTCCGGAGCCGAGAGGCTGGGAGAGGATGTACCCATCGAGTTCCTTCATTAAAAAAGGGTCGGTGGGGTCGGCTTCGGCTTTGATGGTTTCCAGATTCTTGGCCCGATCGGAATTGAGCTTCCATTGTACCAGCCCCGTAACCACTAGAGCTCCGGCGATCCCCGGGAGGATCGGAAGCCCCCATAGGTTCGGGCCCCAGTCTCCAAGGAGTTTACCTCCCAGCCACGCCCCGGCGAGTCCCACTCCCGTGGAACCGAGATGACCGTAAGGGACTTTGGTGGGGAGAATGTAGTTCGCCGCAAAACCGATGGCAAAGGCGACCACGAACATCATTAAGAACCCGAGAACGCTGCTAAACAGCCAGAAAAAGAGCAATATCCCAGCGATAGCAGCCACCCAATGTTGGGGCGAGAAGTTGTCGGTGGGCATTTTATTGATTGTACGTGTTGTGGACATAACGCTCCTTAACCAACATTGGACACAGTTTGTTCTTAAACCTGTTTGGATAAGGGAGGTTGCAGGTTCACTTCACCTGGAAGAGTATGCGGGAGGTTTTTCCTCCGCCCACTACGTTCGCCAGATACCAGCCGCCGGGCAGTTGCTTGCCCTGCATGTTGTCGCTCAGTGATTTAGAGGTGGAAGCGTCAAAAAGCATGATGAAAGGTTGCACTCCGTTTTGAACCGTGCCCTTGTCGTCCGCGGGAAAAACGTTGACGATGATCTGGCCCTCTACCTCTTTGACCGACATGGCGGTGCCCGCAGCCACCGGTTTTGCTACCACCGCGTAGATGATGGAAGACTCGGTCATAGCGGCCGATTGGTCTCCTAGCTTAACTGGAAAAGGCAGAACGTCCGGATTGGCGAGGGCGGGGAAGGTCAGGGCCAACAGGCTAACGAGAATCAAGAAAAAACGCATTACAACTCTCCTATCGTGCCGGTAGTTTTACACCCCGAAAGTCCGGTTCCCTTTGCAGGGGCCTTAAAAAAACAGCTCGAGGGGAAGTTCCATCTCTTCGGAAGCTGTCTCTGATTCTTCCGGAGGACCTTCGATCTCGACCCCTGATTTGTGGGCCTCTACTTGCGATTTTAAATCGTTGAGGGTGTCGTTGGTGCCCAGGCTATCCAGGAGGGTCCCGTATTGGTCTGTTCCAACCACTTCTCGGGTTGCAGCAAAGGTCGCATCGCCGTAGGAATAGCCGTTTTCCACCATTTGCTCCCGGCGCTCGACGATCTCGGGATGAACCTTGGCCAGTTCCATATGCAATTTACCGGTTTCTCGCTCGTAGTTTCCGAGGAGCCGCAGGGCGTATTTGATCGAGCGGTCGCGATCGGTTTCGATGAACCAGTCTTTGCCGGGGCCCTCCTTTTCCCGATTAAGAAAAGCGGCGTGATCCCGACTATTAAGTTCGAAGGCGCTATCCCAAAGTTCCTGGAACTGCTGGACGCTCTCGGATTTCGCTTTCTGTGAAATTTCATCTTCAGGGGCGAAATGGATCAGGGCCGAAGTCTCCCAGTTCTCTCGTAAGCCCTGAGTGCTGAAGTTGGTGCTGCCGGTAATTTCACCCTTTTCAGTGATGAGCTGCTTGGCGTGGATCTTGCGGTCGTGATCGCAGGAGCGCTCGAGTTTGGACCAACGAGGCTGAATACCGTGGTCCTCCAGATACTTTACACCGTAGCTATTGGGGGTTCCGCCGTGGGGGTAGAGCCCGGAGTCGGCCACCACCCGGACGTCCAGCTGCTTTCCTTGCTCTTGAAGCTGGTCGCGTCGGGCCACCAGAGCGGCAGCCACGGCTTTAGTGATGACAAAGCCGGGCAGATAAGTGAACTCTTCGGCTTGATGAATGGCCGAGAGGATCAGCGCTTCGCGTTCCACCGGGGAGTCCGCGATGTCGACCCTGGTGGAGCCCACCTGAGCGGCTGAGGCCGCAACCATGTCGTCCAGGCGGTCCAGATTCTCGGGATCGGTGGTGACCTCGATGGCCCGTTGGACAAGACCGGTCAATAGCTTCTTCCCTTTGGGGGTGAGTTGCAGATGGTAGCGACCGTCCAACATCCGGGTGACTTCTTTTTCGTAATTGTCGGTCTTGACCAGCTCGGAAAAGTTGACCCCGGACTTTTCAGCCATGCTCTCAAGTTGCTCGACGGTCTCAATTTTAGGGAGTTTGGTGCCAGGTTCGCCGGGGCCCCCGATGGCGTCCAGCAGGGATAGAAAGCCTCTCTTGCCCAGGCGCAGGTTGGTTTCATCGAACTTTGCGATGTGCTCTTCACCCCAGATGTCTTGCAAGGTGGCACCTCGGGAGTCCTGAATGTCTCGGATCAGGTTTTCCGAGAGCTTGGCGGCGGCCGGGCCCTCCACCACGTACCCTGAATCGATATTCTCCCCCGAACCCAGATTGGCGTTCATACCGCTGACCAGCACTTTATCGGCCAGCCTGATCACCTTGCGGTGCATCAGGTCGGTTGGGCTGTTCAGGAGCTTCTTTTGCGGAAACAGAGAGACACCGATGTCAGCCTCCGGAAGGGTGGCCAACTGGATGATGGTTCGGAGCTTGTCCGGGATGGCGTCCAGGGAGAAGTAGTTGTCTCCTTCGGAATCTCGAGACGGAAAGCTGAGCCGTCCGGCATCCAGGTTGAGGCGGACCTTGTTGCCCGCCAGGCCGGACTCGGCGATCTTCTTGATCATTTCGAACGAGGTCAACTCATAGAGTTGAATGTCCAGTTCCACGGGATTGCCGGAGGCTGCTTTTTCGATCGATTCATCCAACATGGAATGCATTTTTTTCCAGAGCTTTTCGCGGTGGACCTGTTCCACGGCGTTGCCGGTGGTCACCATCTCGGACTGGCTGCTCTCCAGGGCTTTGACCTCTTGTAAGACCGCTTCGGTGTCTCTGGTCTGGGGGCCACTCCAGTTCTTGCCGTTGGCGTAAGCGGAGTAGGCTGCCACCAGTCCGGGGATACCCGATAAGGTGCCCGCCATGGCCTGCACGGCTGCCCGGGCGTTGGCCTCCCTGATTTCGGTGGTCAGCTTGTCGTGATGGAGAAGGACCTCACCTTCCACGCCCATTCTTTCTTCAAGCTTCTTTTTTTCGGCAGATTCGGGATTGGACTTGTGGGCTTTCCACCATTCAGCTTCCAGATTTCTATACTTGGATTGGACCGAGGCCACGTAGGTGTCAAGGGCTTTGAATTCATCGGCTGTCAGTGGCTGTTTTTCGCTCCAGCTATCCAGGATTTCGGTGGCGGCCTTGCGTCCTTTGCGCGTCTTAGAACCCTCAACGGCGCCTTTGGTGCTCTCCACGAATCCCCGATTAACTCGACTCGGGTCGAGGGGGGTGCTTCCTATGAAGAGAGAGTGGGGCTTCAAAATTCGATAATCCTGTGAATTCTACTATAGGTGTTTCCAGTAAAAAGTTTGTAAACGCATCTTTCATTCGTGTTAACACTTCGACAGGACCAATCAAGTCCGAAGAAAAGCCTACTCCCATGAAAATACTTTTAGCTATCCTTTTGCTTCTGACATCGGCTGCCTGGGCGGAGCCTACGATTTTCGAATTGGTGGAGCGAAACCGCCTGGAGGAAGTGCAGGCTGAACTGGAACTCCATCCGGAGTTGATCGACAAGCGAATGCACCAGGTGACTCTGCTGCACACCGCCGCCTTCAACGGCTCGCGCCCGATGGTCGATCTGCTCCTCACCCACGGAGCCGAACTGGAGGCCCCCGACATGCTCGGGGCGACTCCTCTGGCCCGGGCTCTCAGCAACGGCCACGGCGAACTGGCACTTTTTTTGCTGAGCAAAGGGGCGGACCTGGAGAAGGCCGATAAGAGCGGCGTCACACCGTTTATGGTGGCTGCAGCCAGCGCTCGTCTGGACACTTTAAAAACCCTGATACCCCGAACCTCCAACCTGGATTTAGAGGACAACCGGGGCCGAACAGCGTTGCACCACGCTCTGGAGGCGGGTCGTTGGGACCACGTCCAGTCCCTTCTCGGGGGCGGATCGGATATCGATCATCGGGACAAGAAGGGTATGACCTTGCTGCACAAAGCTGTGATGACCGGTCGCACCGAGACGGTCCAGCTGCTTCTGGCGGCCGGGATCGATCCGACCTTGGAAGATCAGAGAGGCCGTACCGCCGCTTCTCTGGCTCGAGAGCGGGGCGACCGTAAACTCCACACTCTCCTGACCCCGAAGGATGAGGACGCTAAGAAATAGCTGGAACAGAACTGTACCTCCGGAGGCCGGATTCTCGGCTCTAGAAACTCCAGAATCCAGTAGCGGTAAGCTTTTTCCTTGATTTGCCGGGGGGCTACAAAGCAGTTACTCGATTGTAACCAGCCACTCGCCTGGACCTGTCAAGATCAAGACATGCTCATCCGTACCTCAACGACTCCGGGAGTGGCCCAGCGGCGTGGGACCTACCGCCTGGAGGAGGAGCCGCCGAATCTGCGCGGCCTGCTTTTTATGCAGAACAAAGACGCGTCGGTGGAAGTCCTGCGCTATTCCGGAGAAACCATCCCCGGCGGTCCGCCCGACATCCCCCCGGAGGCGGTCACCGAGCAGGGGGTTTACATTAGTGTGGACGGAATCGGGCAGGATTGGAATGCCCATCGCTCCCAGATCAAGGATTGGTTTCACGGCGGCGCCGATTATGGGGTGGAGCTTTCCGGGCCGGTCATCGGGGTTCACGAAGGGGAAGGGAAGAGCCCGCTCCACGACGGTCTTCGGATCCTGAAAAACACGGTCTTGACCAAAGCGATCCAGAGTGGAAAGTTTTCGACTGCTCAGATCAGAGACCGGGCTTACAAGAACGACCCCTCGGTGAAAACCATTCACGACCAACTCGCCCAGAGTTTTAAGGCGAGCCGACAGGTGACTTTGATGGCTCACAGTGGAGGAGCTTCTCAAGTGGCTCTCGCCCTGGCTTTATTGGTCGACGAAGGCGGACCCTCCGCCAGGGCTGATGTTGCCGAAAAGGTTCGGGTCCTGGGTACCGCTCCCGCCACCCACCGAAACGATCTGGAGTGGGCAGGGGTCAAGCCCGACAACCTGATGATCACCGGAAGTCGGCGCGACCCGGTCTATCGATTCTATCGCAACCACCTGGACCCTGAACGACCCTGGAGCGCCTTGAAGTTTCTCGGCGACGGGCTGTGTGGGTCTATAGGGTTTGCCTTGCAGCCTGGCCCTTACCACGATGGCTTTTACATCTTTGCTGAAAACCAGGAAGATGGAAGGCACAAGATCGGAGAGTTTCTGCTGGGCGGTCCGGGAGCCGACTCACCCCTGCCGTAGGATCGCTACTTCACACCTTCAGGTTTCGAGGTGCTCTTTTCCAGATCATCCGGGGTACCGAACGCCCTATCCTGACCGGCGCTCTGGATGATGACCTCGGTGGGATGATTTTCAATCCGATAGGGAGTGCCCCAGGGATCCAAATCGGTGAGTGGTTTCCCTTGGGAGCTAAAGGATTGGGAAATAAATTCTCCCCAGATGGACGGTACTCTTTGAGAAGCGATCATGTCTTCTTGCAGCCGGCGCGCGAAGCCGTGAAAAAAGAGCTCTGTCTGAAAGCGATACTGAGTATCTTTCAAGGTTTTGTCCCAGTCTGCTTTTTGCTGGTGGATATAAGAGCCGAGCTTTAATCCTCCCAACAGCAGGGCAACGGTGATAACCAACATGGGAAGACGGAGTAGAACGTAGTTGAGATGTCGCTTCCACTTCCGAGCACCGCGTTTGCCCGGGCTTTGGGAGGGGGCTGCTTCGAAGTCTTGAGTACGGTCGCCGAACCTGGCCTGGTTGGTTGCCGCGGGAATGGGGGTGAGGAGCATTCGGGCTTTTTCATTGTATCGGCGCCACCCAGCGATGGCCAGCAGCGCGGCCCCGGTTGCTGCTACCAGACTGAGGAGCGTGCCCCCCCCTCGAGCTTCCACTGACCCGGCGAGCAGCGCGCCCCCCAGTCCGCCGGTGGTCCAGGCGGTGATCACCACCGCCGCCCGCAAGACCGGATCCACCCGGTAAGCCTCTCTCAAAACCGCCCGGCTGGAAAGCAGGATGGCCAGCAAAAGGAATCCTCCTGCCGCCGTTGGCGGAGGAATGGAAAGCAGCAGGGTGCGCAAAAGAAGCGCCCAGGTGAGAGCGGAGGCGATCAGGAGTTGAAATTTGAGATCGAGCCGCTCACAGAGAGCCATGCCTACGAGTCCGACACCCAGGATGGAAAGGTTGTCCAGGATGCTCACCATCCATGGGCCGGCCTCAGCCGGGTGCAGCAACGGATATGGTAGGATCGCTCCGAAGTAATACCCGGCCAGCCCGGCATAGCAAAGGAGGGCAAAGATGGCTCCCAAACTCCAGGGGGTAGCCAACTCCCGCAAGGGGAGGAGCAGACTCTTTGAACCGCCCGAAATGTCCCTTCTCCCGCTTTGCTCCCCCGAGCTTTCCCGGGCCACGGCCCAGAATATCGTGAGGAAGAGCAAGAGCCATCCGGCCAGCCGGTGGGGCTCGGCTTTGTCCACCAGACTGCTGTGCTGCAAGAACAGACCGAGCCACAGACCTGACAGCCGGCAGCCTGCCAGCCATCCGAGCTCCAGGGGCACCTCTTGCTCGGTGGCTGTGGCCAGAACCAGAGCGTCGATGGCCACTTCCAGCAGCAAGTAAAGGATGGTTATGAACACCCAGCGGGTGAAGATCAACGGCGAGGCGATGGAGGTCACCAGCATGCAGGCACCAGCCAGCCCTATCACCAGGGGGCGAAACCGCCCCGCGTCGGAACCCGGCAGAAGAAACAGCAGTAAGCAGAGCAGCACCCGGCCGCTACCCAGACCCCAAAAATAAGAGGCGCTGGGCAGGTACGACTCCCCCAGAAGAAAGGACCCGGAGAAAGCCAGCAAGCCATACACGACCATTCGGGTCAGGCGGTCCATGCGAGAGAGAGCCAACACGACTGATTTAATTGCGCAGGGGGGCTTCTCTCCCTTCCTGCCCCGAGAGGTCTCGCACCGCTTGCAGGAGCTGCCCGGGAGTGAACGGCTTTTGCAGAAACAGATCGCTCTCAAACTCGAAATTATCGGGTGTGCTGTCGATGTAGCCCGACATCAGAAGCACTCGCAGGCTGGGATGCTCGAGTTTGAGGCATTGAGCTAATTCTGGCCCGCGCAATCCCGGCAAGACGATATCCGAGACCAGGATGTCGAATTCGTGAGCCCGCCCGGAAAACTCTTCCAGCGCATCCTTGCCGTCACCCACACTCTCAACCTGATATCCCGAACGAATCAAAGTCCTTTCCAGCAGGTTTCGCAGAGACGACTCATCCTCGACTAGAGCGACTCGGATCGGACCTCCCCGCTCCTCCCAGGGGGGATCCAGGCAGCTGGTAGCTGAGGTCGAGTGGGTGAGACAGGGTAAGAGCACTTTGAATTCGCATCCCTTCCCGGGCCGAGAGTCAACCAGGATCGCTCCTCCTGCTGCCTGGACAATGCCGAAAACGTTGGATAGCCCGAGCCCGGTTCCGGCCGGGGCACCTCTGGTGGTGAAGAACGGTTCGTAGATGCGGCATTTGACGTCCGAACTCATTCCGCAGCCGTTGTCCTTGACGGCCAGCAAACAGTACTTTCCCGGACTGAGAGTGCCTCCGGACCAGAGGGTCTCCACGGCCACTTCAGTGTGCTCCAGTCGGACCTGGATCCAGCCTTTTTCAGTCACCGCGTCACGAGCGTTTAGCAACAGATTGAGAATAAGCGTGGTGGCTTGCTGGGGGCTCATCGCGACGGGGAAGGTCTCCTCTTGAAGCTTCCATCGAAATCGCACTCCCGGGGGCAGTACCCCGGCGGCTCGCTTCACAGACTGCTCCACGATGGGATAGAGATCGACCGGGGCGTGAGTGCTGGGGTGCCTGCCACTAAAGGTCAGTACCTGGTCGGTGAGACTTTTAATGCGCACCACTGCTTCCTGAAGCTTACGACCCAGGTCCTTTTCCTGTCCTTTTTGCTCAAGTTCTTCGGCATAACCCGCGATCAGCGATACGGAGTTATTCAGTTCGTGGGCGAGACCTCCGGCTAGACGTCCCAGAGCCTCCATTTTTTGCCGGGTGGCTAGAGAGCCGGCTGAGACCTCTTTCGGGGGAGTTCGTGGATTCAGATTCCGTGGTCGCCGCCGGCGCTTCCAGCGCCACCCGAGGAAGGCCACGAGTAAGATACCGAGGGAAGCCACGATACAAAGCCATATGTAACCGGTCCAAGTCATCGTCCTGATCTGAGGATATTCCAGTAAACTGCAGAATATGCCCATAAAATGTGCAGAAAATTTGCAGAGCGAGAGTTCTTTTGAAGACACCCTGGGAACAACCCGGCACCGGGGACAAGGCGGAGGATTTTCTACAGGCTCAGTTGGCCCGGAACCGTTTCCTGGATGTGATGAGCCACGAACTTCGTACCCCGCTGACCGCCATCCTGGGCTTATCGGAGGCCTTGGAAACCGGGCTTTACGGAGACTGTAGTCAGGAACAACGAGAAGCCCTCCGGACCATCAATCACTGTGGCCACACGCTATTGAGGTTAATCAACGATATTCTGGATATCACCAAGCTGGAGACCGGGAAGATCGAGATCTTCCCGCAACCTCTGAGTTCTCAGCAGGTATGCCGATCTGTTTTAGGGCTCCACGCCAAAGACGCTCGGGATAAGGGTGTCTTACTGAAGTGGGAGGATGCCGGGCCGGAGTTAGATTTCACCGGGGACCGCAAAAGGATCAAACAAGCCCTCTTTCACCTGCTGGATAACGCAGTGAAGTTCAGTGGAAAAGGGGATACCGTCACCTTGAAGGTGGGCCGCGAGGAGCAACGGGTGAGATTTGACATTCTCGATGAGGGCCCTGGCATCGCGGCCGAGCAATTGCCTGTCCTGCTGGCCAGCTTCACCCAGTCGGACCAAAGCCTCTCTCGGCTGTACAAAGGCGCGGGTCTGGGGCTGAGTCTGGCCAAAAAGTTGGTGGACCTCATGGGAGGAGAACTGGATGCCCGAAACCGTCCAACCGGTGGCGCCTGCTTTTCTATCAGTATGCCGGAGGTTTCGATCTCGGCTGAAGAGGATCGAAGTTTTGCTCACCTCCAGGGAGAGGGGACCATCGTGCTGGTGGATGATCACCAGCACACCGTAAACTTGCTCTCCGATGCGTTGACTCGCTGGGGGTTCCAGGTGGAAATTTTCAACGACGCTCGTTCGCTTCAAGCGCGTGACCGGACCGCTCCGGTCACGGCACTTCTCATGGATGGAAAGCTCCCCGATGCCAGCGGACTTGATTGTGTCCGCTGGCTGCGCGAACAGCCCGAATACAAAGACCTTCCGATCGTGTTTTTAACAGCCTCGGAAGGTCAAGATATGGAGCGAGCGAGCCTAGCTGCGGGGGCGTCCGCCTACCTGGGGAAACCGGTCAAGCTCGCTGCTATCGCTCACTGCCTGGACTACCTTCTCCCCGATTAGACCATCTGGGTGATTTTCTTTTCTGCTATTTCTTTGAGTAACGAGTCGAGTTCGTCCAGATCGAACGGCTTGACGAGATAGAAGTCTGCTTCCAGTTCCCAGCCTCTAACCAGGTCTTGCTCCTCGGCACAGCCCGTGCACATGACCACCGGGGCGCCCTGGTTCAGCCCTTCGTTTCGAATCTTTTCCAGGGTAGTGAAGCCATCTTGTTCGGGCATCTCGACGTCCAGGAAAATGGCGCTAAACTGTTGCTCTCGTAGGAGTTGCTCGGCGACCACGCCGTTTTCTGCCGCCACCACGTCATAGCAGGCGTTGAACTCTTTGATAACGTTGCTCAAAAGGTGCCTCAGCATCGGCTGATCATCACATACAAGGAAAGTTTCTTTCTTGAAAACCACGATTTACCTCCGGTGTTTTTGTCTTGTTTATCATATCCGGAAAATGCCCAGAAACTTCTGGTAAAGTGTGCAGATTCTCTGCAGTATGTTCGAGCTCACTGTTTTTTGCAGAAGGGAAGAGTCAGCTTCCAGCTATCCCCTTTTTCCAGGGAAAGGGCCTGGGCTCGGGCCAAACGCTGGCCCAGGGAGGGGCACCCCCATCCTTCCGGCGAGGCGTTCGCCGGTTGCTCGTCGGGGGCGGTAAACTGTAAGACCAGAGCGGGGTCAGTCCAGGAGATCAGCACCTGGGAGGCAGGACATCGACAGAGCGCTCCCAGCAGGGCCAGGCAAGTCGCTCTCAACAACCAGGGGTTGCCCCTTACTTCATCCTCGGAGGTGTCCGGTGGTTGGTGCCACTGCAGGCTGTTGCCCCCGGTTTGACTCAAAGATCGGGTCAAGAGCTGCAGATCCTGCAACAGTGTGTCGGCCGGGCAGCTCGTCTCTGCGGGGAGATAGCGGGAGAGGCGAGATAGGAGAGACACCTGCCGGCGCAGCGATTGAGCGGCTTCTTCAATCAGGCCCAGATCCTCGAGGAGTTCTTCTTCAGGTCCGGGTGCCTCCTGATTGAGTTGCGCGTATCCCAGGACCGAGGTCAGTGGCGCCGCCATATCGTGGGCCAGGGCGCGGAGAAAAGGGAATAGAACGGCTCCCGCTGCGTTGAGATCTGATTCGAGCATTAGGTGAGCTTCTCGGCTATCCCCGGGGGCCCTTTCTCATCCGAAGAGTTGGAGATTCGGCAGGCACCTGGCTCCCGGGACCAAAAGAAGGCCTTTATGCAGACCGGCGATATCAATTACGGGAAGGTCCTGGTCGTCGAAGACGATCCCGCCACCCGGGAGACGCTCAGGATTTGGCTAAAGAAGTCGGGATTCGGGGTGGTCTTTGCCCACGATGGGCCCACCGGCATGCAAGCTTTTCTCACAGAGAAGCCCAACCTGGTGATCCTCGACGTCATGCTCCCGGGGATGGACGGCCTGGAATTGTGCCGCAAGATCCGGCAGAACAGTTCGCTTCCTATCGTCATGTTGAGCGCTCGTGACGATTTTACCGACAAGATCCTCGGACTTGAAGTGGGAGCCGATGACTACCTGGCCAAACCGTTTCAGCCTCAAGAATTGGTGGCCCGAGTACGAGCTCAACTGCGCCGGCAACAGTTGGATAGAACCGATGAGCAAACGGTCATCGAGTACGGTGATTTTCGTCTGGAGATTGATGGTCGGGCGGCGACCTTCCAGGGGGAGCCCCTTTCTCTCACGCCCACGGAGTTTAAGGTGTTCGAACTCCTCGCATCCAACCCCGGTACGACTTTTAGCAGAGAAAGAATTATTGAGTGCTTGTGGGGGGACGATTTTCAGGGAGAGGTACGCACCATCGACTCCCACGCTAGGAACCTGCGCTACAAACTTAAAGGGTGCGGTTTTCATGAGGGTCTGTTAGAATCGGTCTGGGGAGTGGGGTACCGGTTGCCGCGGCCCTGACGGGATGCGCCGAAGGGAGTGGTAGAGACTTTGTCAGTCAACGTGAAAGAGCTTGCTGGAACGATTCTGGTGGTGGACGATGAGCCAGGGATTCGCCATTTTCTCAGTCGAGTGCTCCGAGTCACCAACGCCAGGGTAGAAGTGGCCTCCGATGGCAAGGAAGCCCTTGAGCATATAGCAAACAACGGGAATTTCACCCTGGCTATCCTGGACTTGAGCCTGCCTGACATGAGTGGACTGGAGTTGGCCCGGGTGATCCGAGCCGATCACCCGAGTCTGCCGGTGATCCTGTCCAGCGGCTATGAGGCTTCGGCCATTCCGCCAGACCTGAGGGACGACCGTTACACCGAATATCTTCATAAGCCGTATCAAATCAAGACTTTTTGGGAGGTCGTTCAGAGAGTTCTGTCGGTGGATGACTCAAAGGGTTAAGTCGTCTTCAAGTAGAAGACTCTGCTCGTGGAGTTAGAATCGGGAGGGTGCCAGGCCGACGAGCGACGAGCCAACATCAGGCTGAGTCGCGTTCTGGCGGTAGCCTTGAGGATAGGGGAGCGCGAGATCAATGGCGTGGCTGTTGACCTCTCCGTTTCGGGTTTTCAGGTAGCTTTGGCGTGCGACATCGCTCCGGGCTGCATGGTGGCTGCCCGTTTGCACCTGGCCCGGCACTCGGAGGTTTCGGTAAAGGCACAGGTGGTGTGGGTTGAGGGGTTGAGCCTCAATCTCTATCGGGTGGGCTTTCTGATCGAAGAGGTTGATTCCAGCGAGGGCTTCGAGCGCCTCTACCGCTATATCGAGAAAGAGAAGCTCAACGTTCAGGGCCTTCCCCAGGACGAGACCCCGGCCCTGGCTCTTTCCACTCAGCTCTCCCTGCGCACCATGTCGGATGAAGAGTTGGAACGATTCAACGCTCTGGCCGGCATTTCCCAGATGCTCAACGAGACCTCATCGCTAGAAACCCTGTTGTCTAAAACCTTGCAGGTTTCCGTGGAAGCCACCGGTGCCGAGAGGGGGATGATGCTGCTGGATCGGGGAGGGCCGGAGTTAGAGGCGCCCCTTTTTCATACCACCAGTGGAACCACCAACCGGGCCTTCAGTCTTAGCGTGGTGGAGCGAGTGCAGAGCACCCGGGAGCCCCTCCTCTCACTGGACGCTCAGAAAGACGATCGCCTTTCCGGCTCTTCGAGCTTACGGGTGATGGGAACCCGCTCGGTCCTCTGCGTCCCCATTCAAGCCCGAGGTCGGGACTACGGCACACTGTACCTCGACAACTCGGTGAGGGCGGGCACTTTGAACCTGTACGATCTGAAATTGGTGACCATCCTGGCGGCTATGGCCGCCTCGGCGATTACCAGGGCGGAAGACTTCGCCCAGCTTGTGCAGAAAGAAAAACTCGCTACCATCGGTACCCTGACTGCTTGTTTTTTGCACGAGCTGGGAAGCCCGCTGGCCTCCATCCTGGGTCTGAGCGAATTGTTGCAGGAAGAGGTAGGGGGCGAGACCGTGGACCTGCTAGTGGAGGAGACCCGGCATTGTGAGCAGTTGGTGGCCGATCTCTTACGCTTTGCCAAAAAGGAGAGCGTCGAGCCAACGAACGTGGATATGCGCAGCGTGATCGAGTCCACCGTTTCGGCGCTGGCGCCGGAATTCAAGCGCTATGGGATCACGGTGGAGATACACCTCACCGACGCCCCCCTGGTGTTGGGTAATCGAGCACAGCTCCGGCAAGTCGTGACAAATCTTTTGCTGAACGCAGCGCAGGCCACCAGCCAGGGCCCGGGGGGGCGAGTGGAATTGCGGGCCAAGCCGAGAAAGGGAGAGTTCTTGCTGGTGGTGGCCGACAACGGCCCGGGCATCGAGCCGGAGAATTTGAGCCGCATCTTCGACCCGTTTTTTACCACCAAGAAGGAAGATGAGGGTACCGGTTTGGGGCTGAGCATTATTGCGAGAATCGTGCACGAGCATCGGGGAACCATTCGGGTTGAGAATCAATCCGAGGGCGGTGCCCTCTTTCAATTGACCTTACCCCTGATCGTCGCTTAGCAAGTTCTTCTCAGGTAAAATCACGGTGAAGACGGAGCCTTCATTGGGGGTGGAATCGAGTCTGATGCGGCCTCCCATGGAAGCGGCCAGCCGCTGACATACCGCCAATCCGATTCCGGTACCGGCCGGAGCAGAGTCGAGCTGGACCCGAAAAAAGGGATCGAAGACCTGGCGGCTGTCTTCCGAGGAGATTCCAACCCCGTTATCTTTCACCGAGATCTCCCAGATTGAATCCAGCTCTTGAGCATCGACCTCCACCGTCACCGGGGTTTCAGGACGCCGGAACTTGATGGCGTTTCCGATGAGGTTTTGAAACAGGCGCACGCAGTCCGCCCGTACCAATTCCAGAACCGGGAGTTTGCCCACTCGTAGCTCTGCTCCAGCTTCTTCAACCGCAGCGGTCAGGTTGAGGATCGCTTCCTGCATCACCTCGTTCAGGGGTGTGGGCTGCGGTTGAACGCCCGGCCGCCCGGCCCGGGAGTAGGTGAGAAGATCGTTGATCATCCGGTGCATCCGCTGGGCGCCATCCATGGCCATGTCGATGTACTCTCTGGCATCTGAACCGAGCTGGTCACCGACTCGTCGATTCAAGAGGCCCAGAAAACCACTCACCATCCGCAGCGGCTCCTGGAGATCGTGGGAGGCCACGTAGGCAAACTTTTCCAACTCCCTATTGCTGCGTTTGAGTTCCGCTTTGGCCTTGCGAAGGTCGTCGTTGGTGGTCAGGAGGTTCTTTTCCAGACGAAAGCGGTGAAGCGCTCCGGAAACGGCGGTGGTGAGTTCCACCTGGTCGTAGGGCTTCAGGAGAAAGGCGTGAGGCTCGAACCGAACAGGACGCTGCAAGTCTTTCGAGGCGCTGAGCAGGACCACCGGGGCATTAGTTTTTTGATGCAGGACTCTGGCCAGGTCGTAGCCGTCACCATCGGGTAGGCCTATATCCGCCAGGATGACCTCGGGTGGAGTTTCCGTGGCCAACCGGTGAGCGTCATCGCAGTGGGCGACCGGGCCGAGAACGCGGTAGCCGTTGCGCGTCAAGCATCTTTCCAACGTCAGCGAGGCGACCGGGTCGTCCTCGATGACGAGAATCACGCCGGCACCCTTTTTTGCTTCTGATCCAGGCTTATTCAAGGCCCGTTATCTTAATTCTCGGAAAGGAGTGTCCTGCCATGGAGGGAAGCGCTTCCTGTCTGGACACTTTGCTAGGAGAGTTGATAAAGCCATCGAAGGGTATAGGCCACCTCCATGGGGAGGCACCTTACTCATTGAAAAGGAAAGACATTCCCTGTGGTAGCGACGAGGCGGGGGGGCATCCCGCGAACGATAGAACTTCTGTTGGTCGAGGATAATCCTGGCGACGTTAGGCTGACTCAAGAGGCCTTGCGAGAGACCGGAGTGGCCACCAACCTGACGGTAGCTCGTGATGGCCAAGAGGCTCTGCGTCTGCTGTGTCGAGCCAGGGAAGCCGGGGGGCAGAGCATGCCCGATTTGGTATTACTCGATCTCAATCTTCCTAAGTTGAGCGGTCACGAAGTGCTCAAACGCATGAAGAGCCACGATGAGCTAAAGAGCATTCCGGTGGTGGTTCTTTCCACCTCCAATGCGGCTCGGGACATTTCCAAATCCTATAAGAGCCACGCCAACTGCTACATCACCAAGCCGGTGGACTACGATCGATTCATCGAACTCATCCAGGGTTTGCTGAGATTCTGGTTTGAAGTGGTCAAGTTGCCCAGCTCTGAAGCCCAAAGAGGCAGCCGGTAAGGGGCCGCGTGTGTTACTGCATTTCCTGGTGGCAGGCCAGCCTCTTGCGCTCCCCCTGAAGGAAGTGCGAGAAGTCTTACTCTTACCGGAATTGCTGCGAACGCCGAATCGGCCACCCTTCTTGGAAGGAGTGTTGAATCTTGCCGGGACGGCCGTTCCCGTCATCCGGTTGTCGCGGTTGCTCCAATTGCCCGACAAGGAACTCGAACCCTACGACCACATCTTGTTATTGCACCGGGGGTACGGTCTGCTGGTGGATAGCGTGCAGAAGATGCAGCCCCGAGAGGAAGGCACGGCGATACCACTTCCCCCGTCCCTCAGCTTCAACCAATGCCTGGCGGAATGTCTGCAGGTCGGTGACAGCACCCTGGCCGTGCTCTCGGAAGAGAAGCTACTTCTCTGGGAGGAACGGCAGCGACTGGAGGAGTTCGGGAAGCTCGAGCAGGAGCGGCTGGCTGCGGTGAAGCCCGAATGAAGGAGCCGACGCGCACGAAAGTTCTCGATGACCCCGACTTCGCGAGCCTGAAAAATCTGCTCATCGAAACCACCGGGCTGGCTTACTATCGAACCCGAGATGAAGTCCTGGCGTCCAAAATTGGAGCCCGCATGCAGGAACTGGAGCTGACTGATTGCTCGGACTATCTGCGCGCGATAAAGTCGAGCGGAGCGACCGAGATGGATCACCTTATTTCTCGTTTGACCATCGGCGAGACCTACTTTTTCCGAACAAAGCCCCATTTTGATGCTCTGGAGCAACGAGTTTTCCCGGAGTTACTCGCCCGCAATCTGACCACCCGTCGTCTGAGCATCTGGTCGGCAGGCTGCGCCACCGGTCCGGAGCCTTACTCGTTGAGTCTGCTCCTGAGGGACCGCATGGGAGCGAGAACGGTGGGTTGGGATCTCTCGATTCTGGCTACCGACATCAATCAGGAGTTTCTGGAAACGGCTGCCCGGGCGTCCTACGGTCAATGGGCTTTTCGCGCGATCTCAGAAGAGATTTTGCGGGATTGCTTTCATCGCGCGGGGAAGCACTGGAAGTTGGATCCACGCTACAGCCGGGATGTTTGTTTCGCCAAGCACAACCTGGTGAGGGATCCGTTCCCCCCCATCCCCGGGCCACCGGTTTTCGATCTGATCGTTTGCCGAAACGTCTTGATCTACTTCAATCTAGACATCATTCGCTCGGTGGTGAGCCGATTTTACGAGTGCCTCAAGCCAGGGGGGTGGCTTCTGGTCGGGCATTCTGAGCCAAACATCGAGATCTTTCATTCCTTTGAAACGGTGCGGTGCGGGGACACGGTCATCTACCAGAAGCCCCAAACGGCCTACGAGGCCCCCACCCCGGTGAGCCGACAACCCGACGCTCTGCCGGCAGTCACTCATCCCAGGGTGGTGCTTCCCCGGGCGGGTGAGAGCCGTCTGGTAGCCATTCGAAGGCTGACCGACGAGGGTCGTTGGCAAGAGGCTCTGGAACTCTGTCAGACATCGCTCATCCAGGATGCTCTGGACCCCAAGTTGCACTTTTTGCTGGCCCTGATCCAGCACAACTTGCGGCAGGAAGGCCCTCGAGATGAAAGCCTCAAGAAGGCACTCTATCTCGACCGAAGCTTCGTGGAGGCGCATTACTACAGGGGAGTCTTTCTCTCCGAAAGCGGCAACCGCAAGGAGGCTGGTCGATCCTTTCGAGCGGTACTGCGCCTCCTGGAGGATGGATCCGGGGCGAGCCCAGGCCCCGAAGCGCCCGACCAGCTCTTGCGAATGTCTCGTTATTACCTGGACCGATTGGAGGAGCCGCCCGGTGGATAGTTTGCTGAGAGAAAGAGCCCTTTCCCTGGCCAATCGTGGAGTCCAACAGATCGAGGAGAAGGGCACGTCTCACCTGGTGTTCTTGCTGGACCAAGAGAAATACGCTGTGGCCCTGGCTCAATTGGGTGGGGTGGTGAGGTTCGAGCGATTGACCCCCGTGCCGGGTTCGCTTCCGGAGCTTTGCGGCCTACTCAACGTGCGGGGGGAAGTGAGACCGGTCTATGATCTCAGGTGCCTGCTGGGGCTTGAGTTCCCTGAGAGGAACTGGAGTTCGTCTTTTGCCTTGCTGGCCGTACTGAGGGGGCTACCCGTCTGTCTCCAGGTGAGTGAGGTCGTGGACTTACTGAAAATTCGTAAAATTTCGGGGAGCGCCGGAGTCTACTCGGCAGGTCGGACGCCCGATGGAGTCACCCTCCTCGACCTGGAACTCTTGAGCGGGCATCCTCTCTTCAAGGAGGAGGACTGATGACCGACCTGCAGGCCCGCTTACTGGAAGCCTTTAAAATAGAATGTCCCGAGCACCTTCAGGGGATCCGGCGGGCCCTCACCTCTCTAGAAGAGGAGGGAGCGTCGGAGGAAACGTTTTATGAGATCCTTCGCCACACCCACACTCTAAAAGGGGCCGCCCGGGCAGCCGGGTTGAGTCCGGTCGAACGGGCCGCTCACGAACTTGAATCGGTCTTTTCTCGAGAGCCCAACCAACAGGGACTTCCCTCCGAGGATCTCTTACCGGTGGTCTGTCATCTGCTGGACCTCATCCAGGCCTGGGTTTCGGCCGAGCCTTCCGCTCGTCCCATTCTTCCCGAACTTGCAGCCCTGCGAGCAGGACTGCCCAACCCCGAAGAAGGAGGGGAGGAGCGGGCCGCCAGCCACACAGGAGATTCTTCGACCTCCGTACGATTGAGTGAAGCGGCCCTGGATTCCATCCTGCTGGGAGCCGGCGAAGTGCTGGCCCAGCACAGCCTCTGGCAAGGCGACTCCCACCGGCTGACCGGTTTACTGAAGGGCTTGCGAGAGCTAAAGAGTTCCTTCAAGAGCCAGGGAAAGGAGTTGGCTCGGCTGGAGATCCTGGAGAACCTCTGTCGGGAGATGATCCAGGAACACCACTCGCGCTCCACCGACTTTCATCGGACCGCCAGCCAGCTCTTTCAGGCCGTCAGCGAAGCCAGGCTGATCCAGGCCGAGGGCGTGCTGGCCGGCATGGGCCCGATGGTGAGAGAGGTCGCCCGGGCCCAGGGCAGGCAGGTAAGGTACGTAGAAACCGGTTTGGATACCAGGGTTGATCGGGCCGTACTTCAGCAGCTCAAAGTACCGATCATGCACTGTCTCCGAAACGCCGTGTATCACGGGATCGAGCCTCCTGAGCTAAGGGTTAAAGCCGGTAAACCCAAAACGGGAGTGGTGAAGCTCTCACTGGAGCTTCAGGAGGCTTCCCTGGTGGTCACGATCAGTGACGACGGTCGAGGACTGCAGGAGGAAGAGGTCTTTCGAAAGGCCTCCGAGCACGGCCTTACCGGCACCATGGAAGAGCTTCTGCGGGCCCCTCAAATGACCACCGCCACCGAGGTGAGCGATATCGCCGGTCGGGGCCTGGGTCTCTCGGTGGCCGGGCAAACCCTGGACGCTCTCCAAGGGAGTCTGCGGGTCGATTCCCAGGCCGGTCTGGGCACCCGGTTCGTGTTCCAGGTGCCGGTCACGATCTTCAGCCGACTACTGGTTTTTGTCTCCTCGCTGGGACAACTTTTTGCGCTGCAGGGCCACGCCGTACACGCTCTGCTCGAGGTGGACCACGAGCGGGTAGAATCCGTGGAAGGCCGCCAGATGCTGGAAGTGGACGGGGAGATGATCCCCATCGCTGAGTTGAGCGATGTCATCGCCCAGGGCTACCCCGTGACCAGGATCGATGATCGGATCTCGGTGGTGATTCTCAAGCAGGCCGGGCGTAAAGCAGCGCTGGTGGTGGACGGCTTCGAGAACTGCAAAAAGATGATGATCCGGCCCTGTTCCGTCCCGGGCATGCCACCCGACACCTTCGCTGGAACCGTGACTCGCCACGACGGAACGATCTGCCTGGTCCTGAGTGCCCCTCATCTGCTTCGCAAGACGGTTACCCAGAACACCCCGAGAATAGCACGTTCCCAGGTGGCAGAGGTAGCCGAACATCGCCCGGACTGGCCGGCCAGTATTCTGGTGGTGGACGATTCCATCACCACTCGCACCCTGGAGAAGAGTATCCTGGAAACCCACGGCTACCACGTTCTGGTGGCCATGGACGGGATCGAAGCCTTGCGGTTGCTCGGACAAAATCGGGTGGATCTGGTGATCTCCGACGTGGAGATGCCGAATCTGGATGGCTTCGGTCTGCTGGAACGGATGAAAAACGATCAAGGTTTGAGTGAAATTCCGGTGGTTCTCCTCACCTCTCGCCAAAATCGGGAGGACCAGAAGAAGGGGCTGGATCTGGGAGCGGAGGCCTATCTGGTCAAGCAGGAGTTTGACCAGTTGAATCTGTTGGAAACCGTGAGGCAACTGGTTTGAGTTCCTCTCCTATCAAAGTGATGATCGTGGAGGACTCGCCCACTCAGGCGCTTCTTCTGGAGTTGATAGTCAACTCCGACCCCCGTCTCCAGGTGGTTGCCATCGCCGCCAGCGCTGAGAAGGCCCTGCGGGTCATGGCGCGGGTTAAACCCGACGTGGTGAGTATGGACATCCACCTGCCCAGGATGGACGGCTACCAGGCTACCAGGCAGATCATGCGTGATCACCCGGTTCCTATCGTGGTCGTATCGTCCAGCGTGGAGAGTAGGGAGACCGAGATCTCCATGAACAGCTTGCGGGCTGGCGCCCTGGCGGTGGTGAAGAAGCCGCCCGGTCCGGGGGACCCGGATCACACTGTTCTGGCCCGGCGAATGTGCGAACAACTGGTCATTATGAGCGACGTGAAGGTGGTCCGGCAGCGCCGCGGACAGAGGGTCGGGGCCCGGGAGGCTCCTCCGGTTCAGCCACTGAACTGGCCCCGGGAAACGAGTCTGGTGGGTATCGTGGCCTCCACCGGCGGGCCACCGGCACTGGTGACCCTACTGGAACAGTTGCCGAGAACTTACCCTTTACCGGTCCTGATCGTTCAACATATGAATGAGGCTTTCTTGCCGGGGTTTACCGAGTGGATGAACGGGCGCTGCAGCCTGCAGATCAAGCTGGCGATCGACGGGGAGATACCGCGTGGGGGCTGCGTCTACGTGGCCCCCGGCGGTCATCACCTGGAGGTGGGGCCCCGCGGACTGCGACTGCTCGACACCCCCCCGGTCTCCTTTCAATGTCCCTCAGGAACGGTTCTCCTACGCTCCCTGGCCCGGGAGGCCGGGCCCGAGGGGGTGGGGATCCTGCTCACCGGGATGGGGGACGACGGAGCCGACGGATTGCTAGAACTCAAACGCCGGGGAGGCCACACCATCGTGGAAGATTGCTCCACGGCCACCGTCTACGGAATGCCCAGGGCGGCCGTGGAGTTGGGTGCTGCGAGCGAAGTCCTCCCTCTTCCCGAGATCGGGCGGCGGCTGCTCCGGCTGGGCGAGGGGGTACCGTCTTGAGTCGTATTTTGCTGGTGGAAGATTCGCCGACCCAGGCCTTAAAGTATCGCCACATCCTGGAGCAAGAGGGGTGGCAGGTAGAAGTGGCGAGCAGCCCGGACGAAGCGCTCGAACTGCTAAACAGGCAACTCCCGGACCTGCTTGTCACCGACTACTATCTACCCGGAATGAGGGGCAATGAGCTGATCCGCCTGATCCGCCTCAACGTGGAAACCAGGGGGCTGCCCATTCTCATGCTCACGGTGGCCGATTCCCAAACGGCCGAACTGGTAGGCCTGGAAAGCGGGGCCGACGATTATCTGGAAAAGAGCGTGGAGGGCGATATCCTGCGAGTCCGGGTTCGGGCGTTGTTGCGTCGGCACTCCCAGCAAGTGACCGGGTTTTTCAGCCACGCCAGTCGTCGCACCCGGATTCTGGTGGTGGAGGACAGCCCCACCTTTCAAGCCTTTTTGCTGCACGAACTGGGAGAAGAAGGGTACCAGGTGGAGGCCGCCTCTTCGGGTGAAGAAGCCATGGAACTCTGCGCCACCTCGGACTTTGATGCCGTGCTGGTGGATCTCGTGCTCCCGGGCATGCAGGGCATTGAGCTGTGCAAGCTTCTGGAGGCCCGCCGCCAGGCCAAGGAAGAGTGCTTTGCCATCATCATCCTGACCTCCAAGGAGAGCAGCGACGATATGACGCGGGGCTTGGAAGCCGGGGCCGATGATTTTCTTAACAAGTCCAGCGACCTGACCGTGGTCAAGGCTCGGATCCGTGGATTGGTCCGAAGAAAGCGATTTCAGGAGGAGAACGCCCGAATCTCCCGGGAGCTAAAAGAGCGGCACTTGGAGACCCTGGCAGCTCAGGCCGACGCCCGGGCCCGGGCTCGAGTGGCCGAAGAGATGGAGAAGGCCAACAAGCTACTGGAGGCTGCCAACCGGGAACTCAGCGAAAAACAAACCCAACTGGTGCAGTCGGAGAAGATGGCTTCCCTGGGGCAGTTGGTAGCCGGTATCGCCCACGAGATCAATAACCCCATGGCTTTCGTCCTGACCAATCTTCACAATATCCGAGGCTGGTTGAAAGAGATGTCGCCGGAGGTAGAGTCTCAGTTACCGCCTCCCCTGCGGAAGAAGTGGGCCAAGACCCACCAGCGATTGGATTCGGTGGAAATCGGCCTGGAACGAGTGCGGGACCTGGTGGTACGGCTGAGAACTTTTTCTCGGCTGGATGAGGGAGAGTTCAAGTTCGTCGACGTCCACGAGAGCATCGACTCGGTCATTCTGTTGCTCGAGCACCGCTTGAATTCCACCGGAATCACTCTGGAGAAGCGTTACAACTTTTCTGAGCCACTGCTCGGCTGTCTACCTGGCCAGCTCAACCAGGTGGTCATGAATTTACTGACCAACGCCATCGACGCTGTGCAAGAAGTGGAGGGTGAGCAAAAGATCATCATCGCCACCGCCAAGGACGGAGAGTGGTTCTTGCTCCAGGTGAAAGACAACGGTGTCGGTATCTCTAAGAGTGCTCAGGGTAGAGTTTTCGACCCCTTTTACACCACCAAACCGGTGGGGCTGGGAACCGGACTCGGCATGTCGATTTCTTACGGTATCATCCAGGCCCACCAGGGCACCATCGATCTGCAGAGCAGGCCCGGGGAGGGCAGTGAGTTTCGTATCAGGATCCCGCTGTCTCTGGAAAACCTTTTGAAAA
This sequence comes from Vulcanimicrobiota bacterium, assembly GCA_041676625.1. GTDB lineage: Bacteria > Vulcanimicrobiota > Xenobia > Xenobiales > JADMJV01 > JAEXNA01. The sequence continues at coordinate 24,498 of JBAYRN010000014.1, read as the reverse complement.
AAGATAAGGAGGAGAAAGTTGGATGATAAGCAGCCCAGTGTCCTGATCGTGGACGATGAGCAAGGGATCCTCGACTCTCTCGAGGACCTCTTGGAAGACGAGTTTAAGGTGATAACCTCGACCGATCCCTGCGAAGGACTCAAGATTCTCCAGTCTCACGAGGTGGGCGTGGTTCTGAGCGACCAGCGCATGCCCAAAATGCAGGGGCACGAGTTTTTGAGCGAGGTCTCTCGTTACTCCAAGGCAACCAGGATGTTGATCACCGGGTACACCGATATGGATGCCCTGGTCAATGCGGTCAACCGTAGCCAGATTTTTGCTTTCGTGGCCAAGCCCTGGGACCCGGGGCACCTGCGTTCGCTGGTCCAAACCGCCATGGAGCATTTTAAATTGGCCCGGGAGCTTCTCTACGAAAAGCATCTGATGGAGAGCTTGATGGCGACCGTGCCCGACCCCATTTTTTTTATCGGACGAGACGGTGGATTGCTCCGAGTCAATCGAGCAGCCCAACGACTGCTAGGGGTTGAGGCGTGTCCGGCCGGAGGCTGCCGCGCTTCCACTTTTCTGCGGCAAAATCCATCCCTGCAGCCGCTCATCGGAGGAGAAACAATTGGCCAGAGGACCGTGGATTCGGTGCAAACCATTCAAGGAGAAACTCGATGGCACTCCACCGTGAGGGTTCCGTTCGGGGGAGGAGAGGGCATCATCTCGGTCAGTCACGACATTACCGAACGACATCAAGCTGAACTGGAGCTAGCCCGGCAAGCTTTTGCCCTGGAGTATTCCTATCGCGAATTACACCAGTTTGCCCACGTCACAGCCCACCACCTTCAGGAGCCGTTGCGGGACGTGGTTAGCCACCTGCAGATCCTGGGGAACCGTCTGGACCTGGGGGTTCAGGAGCGGGAAAGCCTGGATTTCGCGGTCACCGGCGCAAGCCGTATGAAGATGCTATTCTCCGACTTCATCCGCTACATCGATTTCAATGCCGAGAACTGTCCCCTCGAAGAAGTGGACCTTGAGGAGCTGTGGGGGCAGGTGGTTCGCAGCCGGAAAAACTCCCTGGAAAAGCTCCAATGCGCGCCTCGGATCAGCGGCTCACTCCCGACCATAGTGGGGCGGGCCACGTATCTCAACTATCTGTTTGAGGAGCTTCTGGAGAACTCCATTAAGTTTTCAGACGGGGGACCTCTGGAGTTTCGCGTCAACTACCAGGAGACGTCCAAAGAGCTTCGTCTGGTGGTTTCCGATAACGGCCCGGGGGTTGAGGAAGAAGAACTGGAGTTGATCTTCGAACTGTTTCAGCGCCTCCACCCGGTAGGCTGTTATGAAGGCACCGGACTGGGCCTGGCACTGTGCCGCAAGATCATGCGGTTGCATGAAGGTGAGATTTGGGCCCAACTCAACCATCCGGATCCAGGTCTCAGCCTGGTTCTGGTTTTTCCCAGGAAGGTAATAGTATGAAAGCGGAAGTCGGCAAGGGCGGGTTGCTCGCCAATCTGAAGATGGGGTACAAGCTGAGCTTCATCCCATTGATCTACACCATCATCCTGATTGGATTATTGGTGTACGTGGTGGACAACTCTCGAGGTCTGCTCCTGGACTCCACGGTCCAGGATGCGGTGGGTCGCCAGAGGATGCTCAACGAGCGGTATTTGCAGGAGATCTTTGTGGAGCGGTTGGGGCAAAAAACCGAGCGGGAGCGAACCGCCAACATCTTCTTGAACACCCAGAGCGGTCTGATCACCGGGGGCGAAGTCACCATCAACCTGCTCACTGGGGAGAAGGTCGTGGTCCCGGCGGCCGATGATCAGGTCCTGGTGGCGCTGCTGGAAGAGCAGGGCAGGCTGTTCAATGATTTGGTTCAGGACTCTGATGCCTTTCTGGCCGCAACAGAACCGGCCCCCGGTGAGATCGCAGCCCTGCGCGATCTCTCCGATCAGATCTTCGAGAATACCAATAATCTCATCAAGAGAGTTTCCGAACGCTCTCGTCAAAAGGTGAGCCAGTTGATCAGAAATGTGAGTATCCTGGTCCTGCTGACCACTCTGGTCGGTCTCGTTTTGAGCGTGCTGGTGTCCCGCCAAATCACCGAACCGTTGAGCAAGGTGGTGGGCGCGATGTTTCGAGTTTCAGAGGGTGATTTGCGAGAGGAGGGCTGGGAGACCGAGACCTCGGGTAGCGATGAACTCGGACAACTGTCGAGCGCCCTGGCCGGTATGAAGTCGAGTTTGCGAAGTCTGATCAGCGAAACGGTGGAAGCCACCAGCAGCTTGAACGCAGCGGCCGCTCAGGTGGCCGCCTCCAGCCAGCAACAGGCCGCCGCCACCGCCCAGCAGATGGCGGCCGTCCAGCAGACCACCGCCACCATGGAAGAACTGGGACAGACCGGCCACCAGGTCTCGGAAAGAGCCCGGGAAGTAGGAGCCACCGCCGAGGCGACTTCCACCGCCAGTGTGAGCGGTGTGGAGGCGGTCCAGTCGACCTACAAGATCATGGAGCAGATCCGAGAGCAGGTCCAGGTGGCCGCCGAAAATATCGTGGCCCTCAGCGAGAAGAATAAGGCGGTGCGCGACGTGATCTCTACCGTCAACGATATCGCCGAACGGACCAATCTGCTGGCCTTGAACGCGGCCATCGAAGCGGCTTCGGCAGGAGATTCAGGGGCACGCTTTTCGGTGGTGGCTGAAGAGCTCAAGAGTCTGGCCGATCAGGCCAAGACGGCCACCGGTGAGGTGAGGAGTATCCTAGGAGATATCGAGGAGCGTATTCACCGCTCGGTGATGTTTACCGAAGAGGCGGTGAAGCGGGTAGAGCGGGGACGACAAGAGGCGAGCAACGCCGAGGCCACGATCAGCGAATTGAACTCCTCCACCGTGGACAGTGTGCGCGCCTTTCAGCAGATCGTGGCTTCCGCCGGGCAGCAGCAGATCGGCTTTGAACAAGTCGTGCAGGCCCTCCAAAGCATCCGCCAGGCTTCCGAGCAGTCCGCCCTCGGCATCAAGCAACTCGACGAAGCGTCTTCCAGCCTGGGAGCGCTGGTGGAGCAGTTGCTGAACCGCACGGATCAGTTCCGGGTGTAGCTATGCGAAAAGTTCTTCTGTTTCTTCTTCTTTTCGTGAGTGCGGCGGGGGCTGAAGAAAAGAGCGTTTACCGTTTTGTCTACGTGGGCTGCAACCGGGTGGGGTTCGAGGTGGACATCGCCAAGAACCCCAGCACCGCCAACGTGCAGCAGTTGAAAAACACCTTCCGCGAGGTTGCCCGGATGGATCCCCGGCCCACCCATTTTTTCTTCGTGGGAGATTTGATCCTGGGATACACCAGTTGGCTGAGCACGGTCGATCAGTTGAAGGCCTGGAAATCGTTATACGAAAAGAGCGAACTGCCCCGTTCCGGGATAACCCTGGTGCCGGTGATGGGAAACCACGAGGCTCTGCTCTCCCATCAAGATCCGACCAGTAAAGAGTGGACGGACTACCCCAATCCTCCGGCGGTCAAAGCCTGGAAGTACGTCATGAAACCGCTGCTCCGGTGGAAAGACGGACCAGCCAAGGAGGCGCCCAATCTCGACCAGGTGATGCTGGATGAGAGCGATCTCTCCTTTAGCGTGGTCGACGGTAAGGTGATGTTCATTTGCCTGAATACCGACACTTTCGTGGACAACGTGATCACCGGTGACATACCGTTGCACTGGTTGGAGAGTAAGCTCAAGCAAGGCCAGGAGTCTCCTGAGATCGAGCACATCTTCGTGCTGGGGCACAAAACGCTGGTCATGCCGGACCTGCCTGCCTGGATCGTGCGGGAGGAGGAGCGGGAGCCCGCCATAGAGCTTCTGACCCGCCACTCCAAGGTTCGGGCCTTTCTCACCGCCCACTACCATCTCTGGGATTATCGGTTGATGCCGGGTGGAGTTCCGCAGATCATCGCCGGTAATGGCGGTAGCCCCTTGAAGGGCTCCTTTCTGGAGCCCGGTGTGGGCTACTACGGCTACACGGTGGTCGATATCATGGAGAGTGGAAAGATCGTCGTAGAGAGTTGGGGGCGGCCGGTACCGGAGCCATACAGCAGTGACCTGCCGCAACCGAAAGCCACCTTGCGAGAACGCAAGGTCCTACCCACCCGATAGCGAAAAAGGCTGTCTTAGAAAACATTTTTGCGAGGGTGGAGCAATGAGAAAAAAACGTCTTGGAGTCATCGGGGTCGGTTCGGCTGGGATTTTAAGTTTGGTACATTTTTGTACCTGGCTGGGTAACGACTGGGAGGTCGTCTCGATCCACAATCCAGACAAACCGATTCTAGGGATCGGAGAGAGCACCAACGGCGGATTTGTAGCCCTCTTGGAAAAGGGGACCCATTTCGCTCTAGGTCGCAAGCAAGACCTGGAAGAGTTGGACGCCACCTTGAAGTTCGGCAGCCGTTTTCTCAACTGGCGTGAGCACAACTGGCTGAACCCTTTGTTGGACGGAAACACCGCCATCCATTTTAATAGTTTCAATTTCCAGGAGTATGCTTATCGCCGTCTGAGCAAACTGTGGCCCGACAAGTTCCGAGTTTTGGAAGGCGACGTGAAATCGCTCGACAGCTTGCCCCATAAGGTGGTGGTGGAACTCGACAGCGGTAAACAGGACTTCGACTACGTGATCGATTGCATGGGCTATCCACCCGATCTTTCAGAGTACGTGATGAGCGACTGCACCCCGGTCAATCGCTGCATCATCCACAACATCAAAGACTACGATCTTCAGTACGAGACCGATCACATCGCCACCCGCCACGGCTGGATGTTCGGGGTGCCGCTGATCTCTCGCAAGACCTACGGCTACATGTTCAACGACACCATCACTCCGGTGGAGGAAGCCAAGAAGGACATGTGCGATATCCTGGGAGTGAGCGAAGTGGAGGGCAAGGAGTATCTCTTCAATTGCTACTACACCGAAAAGATGATCGAAGGCCGTATCTGCAAGTGCGGCAACAAAGCCATGTTTTTCGAGCCGCTGGTAGCAAACTCCATGTTCATGTACATCCTGGGGATTCGAATGTTTTTCGACCACATCGTGGAGAATGCTCCCATCGCCGATCTCAATCGTCGATACACCGAGGCCATCCAGGAGATGGAAGACGTGATCAGCTATTACTATAAGGGCGGCTGCATCTTCGAGACCCCGTTTTGGGATTACGCCACCAAGAAGTGTACCGAACGAATGGCGGGTCGAGAACGCTTCAAACAACTCTGTGCCCACTACGGCAACTTGAAGAAGCAAGGCCTGATGAATTACGGACCAACCTACGCTTTCTCTCCCCTCACCTGGGAGATCGTGGACGAGCAGATGGGTTATAACTCCTTTGCTCTTTCCGAGGCGGCGGCCCCGGCCATGTCGGGAGCACCCAGCTAATTGACCTCTGAACATAAGCGCCTCCAAGAGGATGCATCCCGGGAGAAAAACTGGAAGCGGTGGGGGCCATACCTGCCTGCGCGCCAGTGGGCTACAGTCCGTGAGGACTATTCCAAGGGTGGCCACTCCTGGCACTCCTTCGACTACGAGACCTCCCGAAGCCGGGTCTATCGGTGGGGAGAGGACGGCTTGCTCGGCTTTTGCGATCGCCAGTGCCGAATCTGTGTGGCCCCGGCCCTCTGGAACGGTCGGGATTCTCACCTCAAGGAGCGTCTGTTCGGTCTGACCGGCCCCCAGGGAAACCACGGGGAAGATGTCAAGGAACTGTACTATTTCCTGGACTCTACTCCCACCCACTCCTACTGCAAGGCTCGTTACCGCTATCCCCAAAGCGCTTTCCCCTACGCGGAGTTGGTCGAGGTCAACGGTCGCCGTTCGGTGAAAGAAGAAGAGTACGAGATCTACCACACCCGGGCTTTCGAAGACAACGCCTTCTTCGACCTGGACGTGGAGTACGCCAAGTCTTCTCCCAACGGTATCCTCATTCGCTACACCATCCACAACCGTGGGTCCCGCCCGGCTCCGGTCTGGTTGTTGTCCCAAATTTGGTATCGCAATGTCTGGAAGTGGGGGCGAAAAGGCGAAGATTACGGGCCGGAACCGGTGATCGAGCATGTGAACGATTCCCGAATGGGTCTCACCCATCCGACCCTTGGGGAGGTGGTGTATTGCTGGAGAGAAGCCACCGAAGAAATTCTCTTTACCAACAACGAAACCGACCAGCAACTGCTCTATGGAGTGCCCAACGAGACACCCTGGGTCAAGAACGCGTTTCATAAGTACCTGGTGGATGGGCAGCCTGAGGCGGTGAATCCTGAGCGCAACGGGACCAAGGCGGCGCTCCTCTATCAGCGTGAGTTGGCGGCGGGAGAGTCGTATAGCTGGGATTTCTATTTGGGTAGTCGCGATGAAGTGCCCCGGAACCCGTTCAGCCGCTTCGACCAGACCTTACAGCGGCGTCGGGAAGAAGCCGATGAATTTTATGACAGCCTGGACCCGGGTTTGCCTCCCCAGGATCGAAAGATATGGCGCCAGGCCTACGCAGGTCTTCTGTGGTCGAAACAGTTTTATTTCTATGCGGTCAAACCATGGCTGGAGGGCGACCCCACCCAGCTTCCTCCTCCGGAGCCGCAGTTTCGAGCTCGCAATCAGTTTTGGGCGGAGCATCTCTACAACCGAGACGTGATCTTGATGCCGGATACCTGGGAGTATCCGTGGTACGCAGCCTGGGACCTGGCCTTCCACGCTTTCCCCCTCTCCAGAATCGACCCGGATTACGCCAAGCAGCAACTCCTCTTGATGCTCCGAGAGTGGTACATGCACCCCAACGGCCAATTGCCGGCTTACGAGTTCAACTTCTCCGACGTCAACCCACCGGTTCACGCCTGGGCCTGTCTGCGGGTCTACCGCAGCACCGGAGCCACCGACACGGCCTTTTTGGAGAGCGCTTTCCACAAGCTGTTGCTGAATTTTACCTGGTGGGTGAACCGCACCGACGAAGACGGAGACAACGTCTTTTCCGGGGGTTTTCTGGGACTCGACAACATCGGGGCCTTCGACCGTAGTCGTTTCCCCAAGGAGATGGGAGACCTGAAGCAGGCCGACGCCACCGCCTGGATGGGCTTCTTCAGTCTGCGCATGCTGCAGATGGCTTTGGAGTTGGCCAAGACCAATAAAGTCTATGAAGACATCGCTTCCAAGTTTTTCGAACACTTTGTCTCCATCACCGATTCCGTGAATTCGGATTCCGGACGGGGGCTGTGGTGCGATGAAGACGATTTTTACTACGATTTTCTGAATCTAAAGAGTGGGCGCTCCATCCCCTTGAAAGTACGATCCCTGGTGGGGCTGCTGCCTTTGATCGCGGTGGAGATCCTGCAAGAAGATCGATTGCACGAGACCTCCGGCTTTCGTAAGCGCATGGATTGGTTTTTGAGGGAGCGCCCGGCTCTGGCCGAGAACCTGATGTGGAGCCTGGACGGCAAGAAAATCTTGCTTTCGATCTGCCCCCAACACCGCCTGGAGGCACTCCTCAAGCGGATGCTCCACAGCCAGGAGTTCCTCTCTCCCTTCGGCATCCGCTCCCTCTCCAAGGCTCACCATCACGAGCCCTTCATCCTGGAGTTGGCGGGTCGAACCTTCGGGGTCAGCTACGAGCCCGGCGAATCGCAGACAGGCATGTTTGGCGGCAATTCCAACTGGCGGGGGCCGGTGTGGTTCCCCACCAACTATCTGCTGATCGACGCCCTCAAACGATACCACGCCTTCTTCGGCGATGACTTCAAGGTGCCGTTTCCCGCTGAAAACGGCACCCCGATGAGCCTCCTAGAGGTGGCCCGGGCCTTGGAGCAGCGGCTGGTTTCTCTGTTTCGTCTGCAGGGCGAGGTCATACCCTCCATGCCGGAACTCTCCCGGCTCGAGCCTCCGGAGCTGTGGAGAGATGATCGGCTTTTTCACGAATACTTTCACGCCGAAACCGGAGAGGGCCTGGGTTCCTGCCACCAGACCGGCTGGACGGCGCTAGTGGCGCGTTGCCTGGAAGATCTGCACTCAGGAATCTGAAAGTTGATCACTGGTTTAGGAGTTGCTTCAGCTCTCGAAGCCGCTCGGCGAAAGCGCTGTCACCCTCGAAGCTTTTCAGCGCCTCAAGTTCGCGTTTTTGCTCTTGTTCTTGGGTGCGCTGCTGGTCGGCCATTCGACGCACTTTCTCCACCATCACCATGTGCAAACGGGCTGCACTCTCAGCGGCTGCTGCCTTCTGCTGAAACAGCTCTGCGCTCTTCTGCAGCTTCTCCTGGTCGGAAGGGGAGGAGTGAGGAACTCTCTCGCTTGCGCTCTGGGCCCGCGTCCACAGCGACTCGGCTTGGGAGAGATCTGCTTCAGCCGCTCCCAGACGATGCTCGGCGGTGTTCGCCAGGGGGGCCGAATCCGCCTCCAGGGGTTGGCCCCGAAACTTATCTCGTTGGTCTTTGACCTGGTTTTCGAGTTGAACCGTCTCGCTTCCCTGATGAGCGGTATCGCGCAACGATTCAACGGCCTCTCGAGAGCCCTCGTTGTTGTCCCGGATACGGCTGTTGGTCTCCAGATTCTTGGCATCGCTCTCCACCAGGTCGTGGTCATTCCCGAAATTAGAGAGGAGCGCATCCAAGAGAGACTGGAGGTCGGGGCTGGCTCCCCGAAAGGCGTCGGCATCGGTGGACAAGCCGATGCCCCGGATCAGAGTCGGTTCAGGCTTGAGCTGGCTGAGGGGTTGAAAGCGGGGTACGTAGTTGGCCGCAGCGGCCGCGGTTTCTAGCAATCGTCCGTGTTCAGACGAGATCGTTTCGATCATGAATTCTCCAAAGGTTAACTTATTGAAGCGAATCTACCCCGTCGGACGGGTGGAATTATGAACAGAATGTAAACAAGATTACCGCCTTATTAAAAACTTCTAAACGAAATGTGTGCAAACTGCCCTAACACGACTCTAATACTTCTCCATTGTTCTTAGACCGATCGGTTTACTATGGTGTAGTTACCAAGAAAGTGAGAACAATGTATATGAAAGCAACCTATCCCATGGTCACCCTGCGAAACGCCGTGCTGTTTCCCTACGCCATGATGCCCATCACGGTGGGACGCCCTTCTTCCCAAGAAGCTCTGCGGCTGGCTACCGAAGAAGGGGAGGGCACCCTATTTGTGGTGACTCAAAAGGACCCCGTCTCCGAGGAGCCCACCCGAGATGAACTCTACCCCATCGGTACGCTGGTCAAGATTCAGAAGATCTACCAGCACGGCCGGGGCATGGAAGTCTTACTCACCGGGATCAGCCGGGCCCGCTTGTTGGATTTCGATAAGCGGAAAAGCGATCAAGACAAAGCCTACATGGAAGCCGAGGTGGAGGTTCTGCCACCACTCACCGACGAAGGGCCTGAGGTCGACGCCCTGCACCGTGAGCTGATCGAAACCGCCAAGTCTTTCCTGGATCTGGCAGGCCGGCAGGGCCAGAGCCTGATGCCCCTGACCGATCACATCAAGGAAGCTATTCAATTAGCCTACTTCGCGGCCACCGTGGTGGGACTCTCCATCGAGAACCAGCAGCGGATTTTGGAGGCCGGGTCCCGCCGGGAGGTCCTCCAGCTCTCTCTGGAACTGCTAAAGTATGAGCTGGAAGTCTTTCAGGTGCGAAAGCAGATCAGTTCCAACACCCGAGAGAAATTGGACCAGGAACAGCGAGAAGCGATCCTGCGCCGGCAGATGCACTCGATTCGAGAGGAGCTCGGAGACGATGCCTCGGAGGCTGAAGAGGTGGAACTCTTTCGCAAGCGCCTGACCGAGCTTGAACTACCCACCGAACTCCACCGGGAGTTGAAGAAAGAGATCGACCGCCTGGAGCGCTCGAACTCGGCTTCTCCCGATTACCAGATCACCCGCAGCTACATCGAGTTGGCTCTGGACCTTCCCTGGAAGAATCTCTCCGAAGATGAGTTTGATCTCAAGTCGGCTCGAGGGATCCTCAATGAGGACCACCACGGTCTCGAGGAGATCAAAGAGCGTATCCTGGAGCATCTCGCGGTGATGCGATTAAACCCGGATGCCCGAGCACCGATCCTGTTGTTCGTGGGTCCTCCGGGGGTCGGTAAGACCAGTCTGGGCCAGTCCATCGCCCGGGCCATGGGACGCAAATTCGAGCGCGTGGCCCTAGGGGGCCTGAGCGACGAGGCTGAACTGCGAGGGCACCGCCGCACCTACGTGGGAGCCATGCCCGGACGACTGTTGACCGCACTGCGGCGGGCTGGTACGCGCAACCCCGTGCTCATGCTAGATGAAGTAGATAAGCTGGGCCGAGGTTTCCGGGGCGACCCGGCGGCAGCCCTCCTGGAAGTGGTCGACCCGGCCCAGAACGACAAGTTCCGAGACAACTATCTGGACCTGCCGTTCGATCTGAGCAAGACCACCTTCATCATGACTGCCAATACCACCGACACGATCCCCTCGCCGTTGCTGGACCGAATGGAAATAGTGCGCCTGTCGGGCTATTCCGAAGAGGAGAAGTTCAACATCGCGCGCCGCTACCTACTGCCCCGACAGTTGGAGCAGTCCGGTCTGGAGGCCCAAGAGATCGAAGTGACCGACGAGGCGCTCCAGGAACTGATCCGCAGCTACACCCGGGAAGCCGGTGTGCGTGCCCTGGAGCGAGCCATCGGGAAACTAGCGCGAAAGCTTGCCCTGCGACGTCTGGAGTCCGAGGAGACCATTGCCGAAATAGGGGTGGAGAAAGTCCACGACCTGCTCGGACCAGACCGGCTCACCTGGGAAGAAGCCCGGGATCAGGATGCCGTGGGAGTAGCCACGGGTCTGGCCTGGACCCCTGCGGGCGGCGACGTGCTGTACGTGGAAGTCGTGCGCATCCCGAGTGGAAAGGGCCTCACCGTGACCGGACAACTGGGAGAGGTGATGAGCGAATCGGTCAAGGCGGCGCAGTCTATCATCCTGAGCCGGGCCGAGGAGTTTGGAATCAGCCCGGAGATTCTAGAAAAAGGTGGTCTCCACGTGCACGTACCGGCCGGGGCCATCCCCAAGGACGGCCCCTCGGCGGGGGTCACCATGGTCACCGCGCTGGCCTCGGTTTACACCGGGGTGCCGATACGCCACGACGTGGCCATGACCGGAGAGGTCACGCTCTCCGGGTTGGTGCTGCCGGTGGGCGGGATCAAGGAGAAGGTGTTGGCGGCTCGGCGCCGCGGGATCCGCACGGTGATCCTGCCGGCTCTCAACCGCAAAGACCTGGAAAAGCTCGATTCTAGTGTGCGAGAAGAGATGGAATTTGTGCTGGTGGAGCAGATCGAGCAAGTGCTTGAGACCTGCCTACCGGAGGTCTCCAAGCGGCTTGGGTCTTCGAAGAAAGAGAAGACCCAGTTTAACTTAACTTGGGCGGGCCCTCGTCAGCAGGACCCGAGTACAGCTTGAGCCGGCGCAGCATCTTCTTTTCGAACCACCAGGCGAAGGGGAAGACCCCGCAGATCTTGCCCCAAAAAAGTAGCAGGACCTGATAGCTGGGAAAGATCACCATCAGCCAGGCGAGCCACCAGAGAAAGGGGTTCGTCTGGCTGGTGATGCCCAACATGGCAAACACCGGTTTACGTACGAACACGCAAGAAGAACCGGCCAGGCTGAACATCAGCATGATACGCCAGTACTGCCCCTCCGTCTCTATGCCCCATTTTCTCTTTAGCTTTTGGTGAAAGGTCTCGTTCTTATTCATCAGTTCTTAGCACCGATCACCTGAAACAGGTCCACCGGCTTGCGTCGTCCCTTGACCTCTACTGTACCCAATTCCTTCAGAATAAACGCATGGCTCACTTTGCGGGCGGTTTCTCCATTGACCAGAAGGTGCACTCCGTTTTGTCGGGTTAGCTTTTCCACCCGGGAGGCCACGTTGGTGGTGTCTCCCATGGCGGCAAACTCGCGATGACCGGTCACCCCCACGTCACCCAGCATGACTTCTCCAGTGGCCACCCCGATCCCGATCTGCAATTGGGGCGCACCGACCATTTCCCAGTGTTCGTTAAGCTCTTCCAGAGCATCCAGCATGCCGAGTGAAGCCCGGACCGCCAATTCTGCGTGATTCTCGGCTACGTCACTCATTTCCAAGTCGGCACCGAAAACCGCCATCATGGCGTCTCCCAGGTAGGTCATCAAGGTCCCCCGGTTGTTGATGATGACCCGCCCCAGCTTTTTGTAGACATCATTGAGTTGGCCGATGGTCTCTTCCAGAGGCCGGCTTTCGGCCAACGCGGTGTAGTTCCAGATATCGGAAAAAAGGATGGTTGCCTCTTTGGGTAAGAGGGCACGCGGTTTACTCTTGGCTTTGTAGCAGCGAAAGCGCAGGAGTTGGTTGCCCATCTGCACGATGTCTTCGTCACCCAGGATGCACATGGCGTTGACGATATCGCCATTGACCCAGACCGGCCATTTGCCGTCCGGTTGGATGATGTAGTGGCCCTCTGCGTGGAGGATGGTGGCGTGAGTCCGAGAGACCGTTTGATCCTCAAGTTCCACTGTGTTCTTGCGAGCCCCCGGCCGACCGATGGGGTTGCGACCCTGGCTCAGGGTCCACTGCTGCTTGCGGTGGGGATCGGTGTAAGACTCTAGAAACGCGATCGAAGTGGGAAGGTCCAGGACCGTGATGGTGAAGTCGCCGAATTTCAGGACATCGTTCGGCTCCAGTTGGGCAAACGAAGAGGGAGTCCCGTTGATGGTGACTTCGAAGGCAGGGTTCAGACTGTTAAAAAAGAGCTTGTCTTCGATCAGTTTAAGGATCGCTTGTCGATTGGCCATAGCCGGTTCATTGAGATAGATATCGTTCTGCTTCGGCCCGACTTTGGTGCCGATGGTAACGTGGGCATGACAGACCGGGATTCGGCTGGATAAGCGCCCATCGGCAGACTCTAGCAAGAGATCCCAGCCGCTCTGAATCCACTTGCGGTCTTCCGCCCGGTGCACGCCGGAAACGGTGGAGTGGCTATCGCCCTCGGGGTCGTTTATCAAGCTATTCCCCCGGCTTCTCTGCTGGCTATACATATTACGCCCGGAGTTTCGTCTTTGCGCCGAATCCAACCTTCCCAAAAGGTTCTTTAGAAGGCAGCGGGAAGCGGGCGAAGGTGGGTGAGCAACCGATCCTTGGCGTAGACGACCTGCTGGGTCGTTACCGAGCCGAGGGAGAACAAGATAGTTCGGGCAGCTTTACGCTAGATCCCAAGAAAGCTTTGGAGAGGTTGGCGAAGTTTCAGTTGCCCACCCCTTATCACTGGATCCTGAAAGTGTTCCAGTGTCTCCACTTATCAGGGGCCAGAAACGTCAGGGTCGACGCCGGTATCAACAAGGTGGATATCCTGGCCGACGCCGCGCCCCTCGGCTTTGCCTCTATGGAAGACCTGCTGGCCCAACTGCTGGCCGATGCTGCCGACAGCACCCTTTCCTTGCGCCATCTGGCCGCAGGACTTCAAGGAACGCTGGCTGTGCAGCCCAGCCAGATCAGTCTGGCTATCGTGCGCAACTCCGAAAAGCGGAGTTACCTGCTGAAGGCAGGAGGGTGGAGAGATGGGCTTCGAGAGTACGTCGGGGGTTCCGGTGACTCGTTTGAGTTAAAGCTGGTCCGAAGTCTTTCGGAGAAGCTGGGAAGTAGCTGGTTTCTTCTCAATACCGATATCTTTGATCTCCTTTTTCGAAGAAAGGAAGCTCTGGATCGCGAGTACAAAGTGATCGACGCTTACTGCAACTATTCTCGCTGCCAGATCACGGCCGGCACCAGAAATACCAATGACTGCAGTTTCGGACGCCCTCGGTTCATTGGCTACGATATCCGTCGAGATCGGGATCCTGGGAAATCCCGTCCACCGGTCCTGCAAGCGATGTATCAGCGGAATCTGATCGCAGGGAGCGCCCACGCCCAGCACCACTTGGCCGAGTTCGTGGTCCCCAGTGAAGAGCCCGGGGGGTTTGTCTTAGAGGGAGACAGCTACGCCACTCTGACCAATCGGATCGTTCCGGAGATCCGAACGGCCGGTGAAAAAAATGGTCTATCTCGGGCCTATGCGATTCGTATGGAGATGTCGGAGATGACCAAAGTGGTGTTCTGGGAAGACGGAGTCATGCTGGGGAGAAAGACCGTGCCTACCGGGGTACCGGGCCTGGTGGCCCTGGTGGATGCCCGCCACCTTCGAAAAGACCTGACCACGCTCCAGGTCCTTGAGGATAACGCACTGGCCGCCTTGCTAGAAGAGATTAAGCTAGCCGGTGAAAAGCTTCGCAGCCAGATCTTAGAAAACTTGCACCTGATGCCCGCGCCCGATTATCTCCAGAATCATTTAGGTACGGGATAAACATCGAAGCCGATCAGCTTGTCTTTATTGAAGGTTGCTCTGAGTCCGGGTAGTTTATAAACCGTTTCGTCTAAACCCCGGCCAACTCCCGATTTGGCTTCCGGGTGTTTGCCGGCAAAAACCGTCGAGCTATCTCCCAGGGTGGCTCCGTTGAACGTTCTCCAGGGCAGGCCCTTGCCCTGAATCCGAGTGACGGCGCCGGTCCGTGGGTCCATAATGATTTGAAGGGTCTGATTGGAGTCGTCGGCCCTCCACACCATGTGCTCTCGGGATTTGTCGTGGGGCTCCCCGATGGAGTTTATCAGGAGTTGTTCCTCGACCCGCTCTCCTAGTCTCACAGGGCCGGCGGCTTCACCCGGCCGGACCCGCCACTTCTGAAACCGCCATCTGGTGGAGGCCGGAGAATGAACCCTCAGTGCGAGCAACTTGCCGTCGGCAACCTCGATGGAGAGCCCGGGGAGAAGGTAACTCTTCTTGCCATCCTTTTGCACCAGTTCCGAGCGTTTGGAGACGCTCTCTTCGGGCAACCCCAGAAATAGGTTTTCGCCCGTTACCCCGGCCCGGATAGCCTTGATTTCGATATCGGTGATGGAGGTAGAGTCTTCCTGTCCATTGGCCAGAAGAGTGATGCCCTTGGCCAGTTGGCCCTTTTTCATGGTTCCCCAGATGATTCGGCGAAACCCCTCGCCGGTGGTATGAAACCAGAAAATCTGGTCAGGATCGCCCAGCTGCTTGGGCCAGCTCTCGGGCAGAGGACCTCCCAGGGTAAAGTCCGCTGTGCCCTGGCCGGGAATGACGTCGAGCCGGACTTTTGACCAATCAGGAAGGGCCAGGGCCGGGAAAAGGAGACAAAGGGCCAGCAGGCCCCCCAAAAAGAGCTTCCTCATTGGCGCTGATACTTCTGGACTTGAGCGGTGAAAGAGGTGGGCATTTCCGTACCTTCCTCTCGGGGTTCGATCTGGAGTTCATCTCCGGTCAGTTTGGCGATGGTCCTGACCGTGCGGGCCTCTTCGAAGACCAATTCCAACTGGGTCGGCTCGTTCTCCTCGTGGAAGATCCATTTGCCGGGAAGATTCTCCCCCTTGGCGATGGCTTCGAAGGTGCCGTCGGACTTAAACCAGAGCACCGATTCCTGGCCGTCGCTGCTCTGAGTCTTCCAGCGGCCGACCAGCGGGTGGCTCAGAGTGCAGCCGGCCAGGATCAGAGCCAGCAGCAGCACGCCGAGCAACCTGAACAGACCGCCACTCCGACGGCCTCGCCCGATACCATATGCGAACTGTTCTGTGATCTAGCTCTCTCCTAAAGCTTTCAACTGCTGAATGATTTTTTCGATTCTTTCTCTCGAATGACTGACGGTTGACGTGCGCAACTCATCCCGTACACTCGCCAATTCCTCGGCAGCCTGGAGGACTTCCTTCATTAAGGGACTCTTCGTCTTCTTTCTGGTTGCGACTTTCTTTTTGGTCACCTCACGTTATACGCAAACCCCACTCTCGAATCCTACAGGTAGGGAAGCGAACCCGCGGCCCAGAAAGGGCGGCGCCGTGTACGGCTGGAAGCGGATGGTTTCTGCCACCGAAGTCCTCGGTTGGCATGAGTTAAAGAGTTTTCCGAGCGGCAAGATTTGGCGCTTATCTTTCTTTTCTCCGGCCCTCGGCCTGCGCAGGTTCGTGGGGCTTTACCGGACCTCCGGGCCCAAGCTGCCCAGGTTCTCTCCCCTGGTGATCTATTTGTTCCGCGGTCATTTCAGTGAATGGTTTTACGACCGGGAAGACCCCTCCAGAGAGCGGCACGGCACCGCGGGACCCACCACCCTCGTGCAGTTGGTGCAGGCGGCTGTCGACGCGGGTGAACTTCCTCCGAGTTTGCTGGTTTTCCCTGATTTCGGAGGCGACAACCGGGAGGGGTTGACCATCGCCGTGGATTGGAAAGCCCCGGACCTGGCTCGGGATGGGCGCTTCGTGGGAGGGGGATTCGGCGCTTTCGAAACCAGCTTTCGAGGGGAGTTTCTACCTCGATTCGAGGAGGACCTGGGGTTGATCAACCCTCAACGGGCGGCTGTTGGATTTTCTCTGGGCGGTCTGAATGCGGTCCAGTTGGCTCTTCGGAACCCTACTCTTTTTTCCGTAGTGGCAGCTTACGATGGCTCCTTTCCCTATCATCCGGTAAAGCCGGACGACAGGATCCTGAAGCACCCGCTTTTCGACCCCATCTTCGGGCGTCCGGCCGACCCGGCTCACCTAAAGTCTCACTCGCCCGCCTGGCTGGCCCGCAACCTGCCGGCCTCGCAACTGCGCCGAATGAGATATTTCCTGGCCTCCGGTCCGGAGAGTTCGGAGCCTTCCGACTCCAATTATTATCGCAACAAAGCGGTTGTGGATGCCCTGGCCCACCAGGGAGTGGAAAACCAGTGCGAAATGGTGGTGCCCGACGGCCGTCACGATTGGTTCACGGCGGATAGGTTTGCCATGGATGTGCTGCGGCGGGTGTGGGGAAACAATCCCACTCCCGAGGGGTTATAGTTTGGTTTAAGAACGTTTCGGAGTTCAGACCTGAGGGCACATGACACCGAGCGTCTGCTGGAGGTTATTTGGTGATGTTGAAGAGACGATGCATAGCGAGCGCGATCATCCTGCTGCTCACGGTGGCAGCCCATGCGGCCGATTCACCGGTGGAGATGCTGCGGGATCTGTTTCGCAGTCCGGTCACGGAGTGGAAACAGATTTTATCGCAATCCAAGCCGCTCTTGACGGAGCAGTTCTTTACCAACGTCGAAAAGCGGGTTCGCTGGGGTATTGAGAATAACCACATCGACGACGCCATGCGATTTGCCATGGTGGGCGATTTTGCTGCCGAGATCAAAGCACGTCCGGCCCCTTATCGGGTAGACCTGGCTCAACTCTTCTTCGATGCCCAGAACTACACCATGGCAGGGCAGATGGTGGACAACGTCCTGATCACCAGCCCCGAAACCGAGTCCGGCCGAAAAGCCAAGCACATCAAGGCCCGGATGGCCGAGATGAAACAGGACTATTTTAATGCTCACAATCTCTACGAAGAGCTGGCCAGAGTGGGCTATGAAGAAGGGGAGATGTGGTACAAAGCCGGCTCCTTGAGCATGTGGCTAGAGCAGGAAACCCGGGCCAAGGAAGAGTTGAATAGGGCCGTCAAGGCAGGCCACGTGCAGGCCCGGATCGAGCTTGAAAAACTGGTCGCGCGCGAGAAAGGGGATTGGAACCAACTGATTCCCCCCACCCCGAACAGTCAGGAAACCTCCGCTCATCTCGACCAAACCCCGACCAATCCCGCGAGTGACAAAGATAAGAAGCTGGTGGATGCTGCCGCTGCGGTGGACAACGGTGACCTGGCCCAGGCCAAAACGATTTATCAAGGTCTGTATCGAGAGTTTCCCCAGGATCCCGAGATCACCAGGAGTTTGAGCGCTCTGCTCTATCGCATGGGTAGCCTGGAGGAGGCCAGGGCATTTCTCGACACCGCCCTCGGGACTTTCCCCCAGAGTGTGGATCTGCTGCGCTTTCGGGCCAACACCGAAGAACGGATGTACGACCGTAGCCGAGAGGTGGGGCACCTGGAAAAGGCTCTGGCGGACTACAACACAGCCATCAAGCTCGCTCCGAACCACCAGTTTCTGGTCATCGAGTACCAGCGAGCTCAGGCCAAACACGCGCTGGTGAGCGGAAGATAGCCCTCAGGAGTTGCTCCTCAGAGGGGAGCGACTCTCTCCACGAAATCCTGGTGGGCAGCCCTCAGTTCCTCTAAAGGATAGAGCGTATCTCGCCATTTCACTCCGCCCTGCTTTTCGGTCAGCCAGATGGAGCGGGCGAAGGTGTAAGTCAGAACCAGAGCGGCCAGAGGAAAGGTGAGCCCGATCCAGCGAGGGATTTGAAGCTCGGCTGGAATCAGCAGGCCGGCAATAACCCAAATCAGGAGGTAGGCCACCGCCCAGCCTGCGTGGTTGGTGAGCAGAAAGAGCAGGGGCAACCAGAACGCAGAGGCGACCAGCGGCAGAGCGAGGAGGCCCAGGACCCGGTTGTAGCCCAGACCCGCGTAGGAGTTCTTCTCCAGTCCCAACACCACCCCGCGCACCCCCGCCACCCAGCGCACCCGCACCAGACCGGCGGTGAGCAGAGCGTACTGCACCATTCCCCGGCTCTTGACCAGACGGCCCAGATGAACGTCGTCGATCACTTGCAGGCGAAGGGGCTCCAGAAAGTCGAGCCTGTCCAGGGCTTGCCGGGTTAGCATGCTAAAGGCTCCCACTCCCACGAACCGTTTGCGGTCCCGGTGGACCCGCGAAGGTCGGAACTTGGCTACGAACAGCACCAGAAACAGCGAGACCAGAGCTTGCTCCCAGAGGCTTCGGGTCTCGATGATCGGGGCGCCCACCAAGTGATCGGCTCGCAGTACCTGCTGGGCGCTGGCAGCAACCTTGAGGCTTCTCGGGTCGAAGACCACGTCGGCGTCGGTCAGCAGGACCAGGGGCTTGTTACTGGCCTTGGCCGCCATGTGCTGGGCGTGGATCTTGCCCAACCAGCCCGGGGGTAGCTCTCGACACCGGAGCACCTTCAGTCTCTCCCCGGCCGGGTGGGAGGCGGCCAGTTGGTAGGCGATCTCAGCGGTTCGGTCGGTGGAGCGGTCGTCCACAAAGACCACTTCCAGATCCGGATAGTCCAGGTTCAAAAGCGAGCTCAGAGCCGCCTCGACGTTGTCCTCTTCATTTCTCGCCGCGACCAGTACAGAAACTCCCGGAAGCTCCTCCTCCGGAAGGGTCTCAAAATGGGCCAGGGACAAAAGCTCAGAACGGGTTTTGAGGCCCCTGGCGAGGACAATGAGAGCAGCGATGAGGAGGCAAATTTCCACTTCGCTTACTTTGCACCGAAAGGGTCCTTTGCCTCTGCTAGGAAGGGGGGAGCATGAGAATTCTAGTCCCTTTGCTCTTGATCGTCGTGCTCCTGACCGCTTGCCAACGGGAAGTCAATCCGATTCCAACCGCCAGTGCGCAGACAGTCGAGACACCGAGCCAGGAGGTCGATGGCCCCGACTGGCTCCCCCGGACCCGGGAAGGTTTCAAGGTGGAGAAGTGGGCTGAAGTACCGAGTGCCCGGAGTCTGGCCGTTTCCCCGGATGGAAAGACGGTTTTTGTGGGCTCCCGGGAGGGTTTCGTGCATATGGTTTCGATCACCGAGGATGGTCCGGTGGTGGTGAAGTTCCAGGAGAATCTCAACGGCTCCAACGGGGTCTGCTTTCTGGGGGATGATTTTTACCTCGGAGAATTGGAGAGGGTCCGCAAGTTCAGTCCACCCTTTCAGCCTGGCGCCCCGGGAGAAGTGGTGTTGGAAGGGCTTCCCAGCGAGCGCCATCACGGCTGGCGTTATATAAAAGCGGGGCCGGACGGCCGCATCCGGATAGCCATCGGTGCGCCTTGCAACGTGTGTGAGCAAGAAGATCCGCGCTTTGCCTCCATCTGTAGCTTCACACCGGACGGTAAAGATTTCCGGGTGGAAGCCAGCGGGGTTCGAAACTCGGTGGGGTTCGACTGGCATCCCGAGACCGGTGATTTTTACTTCACCGATAACGGTCGAGACATGATGGGGGACGATATCCCACCCTGCGAGCTGAACGTCATGCCGAAAGGTACCCAAACCGGTCACTACGGCTTTCCTTATCTGTGGGGGGACAACCAGCCCGATCCCCAGTTTGGAGAAAAGGCTCCCAAAGGAGTGGAGTACTTGAAGCCACTGCACAACTTCCCCGCTCACGTGGCTCCGCTGGGTTGCCATTTCCCCAAGAAAGAGGGACTGTTGCCCGGAGAGGTCCTGGTGGCTCAGCACGGCTCCTGGAACCGAAGCACTCCTATCGGCTATCAGGTGGTGGGTGTTGATCCCAAGGCTCCAGAGCAGCCTGCTGAACCGTTTTTGTGGGGTTTCTTGAATGAGGATGGAACTTATCGGGGAAGACCGGTGGATGTCAGCGAATTACCGGATGGGAAGATTTTGGTGTCGGACGACTACCTTGGTGTCGTCTGGTCTGTTACCAAGTTGTAAAACCCGGTTTCAGGTCATGACATTGGAAGTAAGTCGTGTTAAACTGATGATGCCCTGCGTGTAAGTTCTTCACCGGGGCCTCACGGCAAGGAGGAAGAGTGGCCGACGATTATCGTGATAAGATTGAACAGATAAGGGCCCGCAGAAGCGCCAACCCATTTGCACCCAAGGGTGGAGGGTTCGACGCCAATCAGGCCATCGGTGCCCAGCGGAGAAATACCAACACGATCGGTATCGCCCCGGTTACCGACACCGCTCGTCCAAATCTGATAGAAGGTCTAAAAAGCCCCTGGTTGCGAGATCGGGTAACCCTCAGCTTGGAGGGGCAGATCGCCATGCTGGAGCAGCGCAACGCCGGGGGCATCCGGGTTGCCGACCTTGGATACACCAATCGGATTCCAGTGGTGAGTTTGCGGCCCGGGTTGTTCGTGAAGATAGAGCCACCGGGTACCTACCGACTGGTTTTCCACAACCGTTGACCAGGGATCTTTTTTGTTTCGGAGAGCTTCGAGGGACTTTCTCGCAGCGCATTGAAGGAAGCTTCGTCAATTAAAAGAGTGATTGGAAGCTAGCAGTCAACGTGTCTTCGGATACCCAGGTCGCCATAGAAGCGGGCGATACTCTAGAAAACCTTGTAAACCAGTTTACCGACCCTTACGCTTGCCTGCGTGAATTGATTCAGAACGCCATGGACGCGGGTTCTGAATCGGTGGACATCTGGTTTGAGTTCAATGCCTACGAGTCGGGCGACAAGGGGATCGCCATCATCCATATCGACGATACGGGTGAGGGGATGACCCGTCGTATCATCGACACCAAATTGACTCAACTCTTCAGCTCTTCCAAGGAAGACGACCTGACCAAGGTGGGCAAGTTCGGAATCGGGTTTGTCTCGGTGTTCTCCCTCGACCCCAACGCCGTCATCGTGGACACCGGCCGCGACGGCGAGTACTGGCGCCTGATCTTCAAAGAGAACCGGAAGTTCGACCGCATTCTGCTGGATCACCCGGTCGAGGGCACTCAGATTCAGATCGTCAAGGAGACGACTCCGCCCGAGTTTGAAAAGATGAAGCAGCGCTCCCACCAGACCATCAAGTACTGGTGTAAGCACGTGGAAGCCGAGATCACGTTCGACGGTGAAGTCATGAATGAAGAGTTTCGCATGGGTCACCGCCACGAATACATTCACAAGGGAGTGGAGACCGAGCTAGCCATCGCTCCCAGCGACCAGGCCGAGCCGTTCTTCGGCTTCTACAACCGGGGTTTGACCCTTCGGGAGGGGGAGAAAGAGTACGCTCCGGGGGTAGCCTTCAAGCTTTCTAGCCGCTATCTGGAGCATACCCTCACCCGGGACAATGTGATCACCGATCGCAACTATGAAAAGGCGATGGCGCTCTTCAAAGAGGTTGTCGACGGCGCCTTTCGCAAGCAACTGTTCGAGCGGGCCGCCCGCTCCTTCGACTACGAACTCTTCGGCTATTTATCTCCTCGCCTGGGTAAGCGCCCCCCTTCTGAGTACGCTAATATGCCCATCTTGCCCACGGTAGGTGGAGAGCGCGTCTCCATCAAGGCCGTCCAGAGAGCGGCTAAGAAGCAAAAGATGGTCCTGTTCGCTGCTGAAGCCACGCCTCTGACCAAACGCATTACCGAAGAAAAGGGGGTTCCGGTGCTGCAATGGGAGGGGCCCCGAAATCAACCCGGTTTGGAGCGGTTGCTGGACCGGATCACTGGAGGGCTACCGGCGGTGGAGGCTTCCACGGCCTGGGCACTTCCGGAAGTCCTGGATCGATTCCCCGAAAGCAAAAAGCGCCTGCTGGTGGAGGCCACCAAACTCACCCAGCGGATCGGCAGCAAGTACAAAGCGATTGTGCCTGCCGACTTCAGCAAGCACTCCAAAGCTCTATCGGATACGCTCTACGTCGAGCAGATGAACGCGGGGGAGCTATTTTTTGTGGGAGAGTTGGAGAAACCTCGAGATTGGAAGAGTTTTCTCCTCGGGTTTGTTCGGGCCAAGCATCTGGTGGTCAACGTGACTCATCCTTTGCTAGAGCCACATTTCCAGTTGTTCTTGCAGCGGCCCATGCTGGCGGCTTATCTCTTTACCAAAGCGATCACCATTGAAGATGGTCTGGATGCCGAGACTGATTCCAAGTTGTTGGAAGCAGCCATGGAAATGGAAGCCTGATCGCAGGACGCTCTACTTCGAGGTAGAACGGCCGGGTCCAGAGGAGTTTTGAGGTAGTGGAGCCCGTATTAAAGAGCTTTTTGTATTGTGATTCAATCGTACCCGCGCCCGACGGGAAATTGAATCTGTACGGGCTATTCACTGACCTCTATGCCTCCCAGTTTCCCATCACCTATCCCAAGTTTTCCGTCCTCAGCACCTGGGGAGACGGGTTGGGCTTTCACGTTCAGCGGATCAAGGTGGTCAATCCGGCCAACACTATGGTGCTTCACCAGAGCCCTGAGCTCTACTTCACCCTGGAAACGGAAGAGCAGACCGTGCACGTGCAGACCGATGTCAATCAGATGGTCTTTACCGAGGCAGGAGCCTACACCTTTCAGGTCATGTTGGATGGGCGATTGGCCTACGAGCACCATCTCCATCTCAAGCAGTACGAGCGGTAGTTCATCGATCCCTCAAGAAGCGCGGGAAATGCGCTCGCAGACGATGGGCTGCAAGCTCATGCGGATGTACAGTCGGCTTCGTCGGTATCGTTCACCGGTTTCATATTGGAGAAGCGCCTGTTCCAGGAGTGTTTCGTCCTGGGCCGCCAGATACTTCTCCATAGCCTTCAGGGCCAATCGCAGGGCTTTATGCGTGCGTCTGCCGTAGTCGAAGTAGCGGGCGACCTGAAGAAGCTCCCGGCGGGTCGGAGTCCGACTGTTGACCCGTGCTCTACAGAGTTCTTCGGTCTCTTGCTCTTGCTCTAGATCGGCCCAGGCTCCATTCAAGAACCAGCCTATCGCCTGCGCTCCAGCGGTACCGTCTTGAACCCGGTTGATCAGCACAGGCATAAAGCTTAGACCGTATTGAGAGTATGCACTATTATGATTTTCCATGCCCTGATGGTATAGAAAAAAGGCTCGCTTCTCAGTGACGAGAGTCGAACCTTTCGGTGACGGGGATCACATTAGGGCCTCTATGCATTAGATTCCCGGGCGGGGGCCGTCGGCCAACTCGTGGGAGCCCTGAATAGCCGCCATCTGCTTTTCACTGGAGGCCATCTGATCGACCTCGGCCACGTCCACTCGCCACTCCCCCGCGACTTCATAACCAGGTAGCTGGTTGTTGCTGATCATCTGCCTTACATCGGTGGTTTCTACGTTGAGGCGCTGGGCGGCCTCATCGAGGGTCAGCAGGCTGCCCGGGGTGTGTTCTACGTGTTGTTCATGAAATGACATGATTGACTCCTTTCGTGCTCCCAGTTTATGGGCAGGTTAGGGGACGGCTAAGCGTCCATCGGTTGTGGGTGGGGTATGCCGGGGGTGCTCTACCCCTGAGCTACCCGCCTGATCTGCAAAAAATATAATGGCACCCTCTTGGCCTGTCAGCCTAAATTAGGATTTGGAACGCTTCATCACGGTAGCGTTAAACGCGCTCGCAAATTTCTGTAGATCTTTCTTGGTGTAGGGCGGCGGTCCGCCCCCCTCAACCAAACTGGCCCCTCTCAGATCGTCTAAGAGGTTTCGCGTGGCCAGGATGCCGTGAATGTTGTCCTGGCTATAAATGGTCCCGCGTGGGTTCAGCGCGAGCGCCCCTTTTTCCACCACTCGAGCGGCCAGGGGAATGTCGGCGGTGATGACGAGATCGCCCTCTTCCACCTGCTCCACGATCCAGTCGTCGGCCACGTTGAAGCCATCACCGACCACCTGGCAAAACAAGAGCGGACTCTCGGGATGGCGGAGCGGCACATTGGCTACCAGGGTCAGCCGGATTTCTTCACGGATCGCGCCCTTAAACAAGACGCGCTTCACATCTTGAGGTGTCGCGTCTGCATCGACCCAGATCTTCATACGGACAACGTTCGCTTGCCTACTTTGGCGACCTTTCAAGGGATTGGAATCGCGGCTTCAAGTGCGCCTACGAATCAATTTACCTTCAGACGAAGTTAC
>JBAYRN010000013.1:0-66953 GCA_041676625.1 Vulcanimicrobiota bacterium | reverse complement strand
GACGTCACCGCAACCGCCCCTAGAATGATAGGGAAAACGGTGCGAATTCCCGCTCCGGAGATTTCGGAGGAAGATGAAGGTGTCTTAAGATTGAATTTCTTCGAAAGGTCCCTTCTCAGGGGCTTTTTCAGTTTCGAAGGAAAGACCATGGATCTCGATCAGACGATCTACCTGGATCACGCCAGCGCTACGCCCGTAAGAAGAGAGGTGCTGGACAAGATGCTCCCGATTCTCTGTCATTTCACAGGAGACTCTGCTGGCGTTCACGCCCACGCCCGCCGGACCGGTGTCTTGATCGAGGAAGCTCGCCGGGCGGTCCAGGACTGTCTGGGTGCAGAAGAAGGGCGGGTCTACTTTTCCGAGAGCGGAAGCCGGGCCGCTGAAGAGGCGATTCTGGGACTGGCTCGAGTTCGAGGGGGCGGGCACATCGTGACCTCGGTGGATGAAGACTCGGGTGTCCTTGCCGCTTGCCAGAGCCTGGAGGGGCAAGGATTTCGCGTGACTTATCTGGAGCCGGACTCCCGCGGAGACCTCTCGCTCGAAGTGGTGGCAGGCGCTTTGTCCGAGGATTCAGTTCTCCTGACCCTGTCCGGGGTGAATCGTTACACCGGCTGCCGCCGGCCCATCGAGCAGCTCTCTGCCCTTTGCCGAAGTCGGGGCGTGGCTTTCCATCTGGAATGGAGCCTGGGTTGCCTGTGGGATATCGACCTGGCTCTGGTCGATCTCCTGACCCTTTCCAGCCATCTCATCGGTGGGCCCCAGGGGCTGGGAGTCCTTTGTGTTGGTGAAGGGGTGGAGATCGTCCCTTCCGGTCTGGAGTCCGACAATCTGGCCAATATCGTGGGTTTTGCCCAGGCTTTGTGCTTCTGGACCGATGAGCGAAGCGATCGGATTGCGTACTTGCAAGGACTGCGCACCGAACTGCTGAGACTTTTAAAGGTGCAACTGCCCTGGCTCTACCTCCCCACAGGAGAGTTCCATCCGGCCGTCCTCTCCCTGGAGGTTCCTGGGGTATCTGCGCGAGATCTGGTTTACCAGTTGGATCGCTGGGGCGTTTGCGCTCTCGATACTCCATATGGGATAAGGTTTTCTCTGGGTACCACCACCACCAGCCAGGAACTGGGTCGAGCGGTGGTGGCTCTGGCCGGGGCTATCAGGTGCTGCCGACAACTGGCTGGAGAGGTTGCAGCCTGAAGGTTTCTCACTGATTAACCCAAAATAGGCTTCTGAGGTCTAGAAGACCGACCGGATTTGCGGTCTGGAAGGGACAAGGAATGAAGCCAACGGTGCCTCCGAGTTTTGCTGAGAGAGACTTGAGTCATTATCTCAGAATGATTCGCGGCGATTTTGCGGAGTTGGAGGAAGGGCTCCCGGAGCGACTTCCCACCTCTTCAAAGCAAAAAAATATCGTCATCTTTCTCGGTTCCAAGGCGTTAGGAAGAGGGAACGAAGAGCTGGGTTTAAAGCTCACCAAGCTTTTTTTGGGTGCCCTGGCTCACGGTCCCACCAAGCCCCGGGCTATCGTTCTGATCAACGACGCGGTGGAACTGTCGATCGAAGGGAGTCCAGTCATTTCCGAACTCACGGTGTTATCCGAGCAAGGAGTTCAGGTCTACTCTTGCTTGAGTTCCCTGGACGAGATTGAGGCCGAGGAGAAGATCGCGGTCGGCTCCCAGGCCGACATGGCGCAAATTTGCGAGGTCTTATTGACCGCCTGGAAAGTCGTGAGCCTCTGACCCATGAGGCGCCCAGCGGTATTGAGCCTGGTGATCCCGACTTACAATGAACATCGGGCGTTGCAGTCGCTATTGCCGCGCTTGCAGAGTGTACGCCGGAAGCTGTCGGCCCCCATGGAAGTGATCGTGGTGGACGACAACTCCCCCGACGGCACAGCCGATTTCGCCCAGAGCTTCGAGACCGACCGCCCGGACTCACTGCGAGTGGTGAGGCGAGCAGGTAAGTACGGGCAGGCTTCGGCGGTCATCGAAGGGTGGCGGAGCGCCCGGGGTAGTATTCTGGGGGTCATGGATGCCGACGGTGCGCACGATGAGGGTGTTCTGCCGGAAATGTTGGAGGCGGTGCTGGAAGGTCCGGCTGAAGTGGTGGCGGGCAGCCGCTTTGTGCGAGAAGGTGGTCTGGGCGATGAGACTTTCTTTCGCAAGGCCCTGAGTGTGGCCGCAGCTTTGCTCGCTCAGCCGATCTGCCCGGCTCGGGACGCGACCTCCGGTTTTCTTTTATTCCGAAGAGAGGTTCTGGAGGGCGTTTCTCTGGATCCCACCGGTCGCATCGGTTTGGAAGTCCTGGTGCGGGGGCGATATCGCACCTTCACGGAAGTCCCGTATGTCCACAAGGCGCGCTCCTCGGGAGGGGGCAAGGTCGAGGTCGAAGAGGCTCTGGCCTATTTTTATCAACTGGTGAGTCTGATTTCTTACCGATATCGACACCCCCATCAGCGACGAAGATGGATGAGAGTGGTTTCATAACCCATGAAGTTTGTAAAGTATCCCCTTTTCATGATAGTACTCGCCCTGTTGAGCACTTGGGCCTCGGCCCAGGAGGAAGAGCGGAGGGTCAAGGCCATTGCCGCAGCCCGGCCTTCCGTGGTGTCGATTCGAACCTACAAAGAGTCGGGAGGCGAGCCGGGGATCGGCTCCGGGGTCATCATTCGCTCCACCGGACTCATTCTCACTAACCATCACGTGATTCGAAACGCCGACGTGATCAAGGTGGCGACCGTGGATGAGAAGAGCTACACCGCCCAGATCCTCCATCTGGCCCCCCAACACGACCTGGCCCTCATCAAGATCAGCGGTAGCGGCTTTCAATCGGCCCGAATCGGTTCCTCAGCGGCTGTGAAGCTCGGTCAGTCGGCCATCGCCATCGGTGATCCTTTAGGGTTTTCCAGTACGGTGACCATCGGGACGGTGGGAGGTCTGCAGCGCTCGGTCAAGCTAAACGGGGTCGATTATCAGTCCCTGATCCAGACCGACGCAGCGATCAACCCCGGTTCCTCGGGAGGGGCGCTGATCGACCTCGACGGCAAGCTGATCGGCATCAACACCCTGGTCTACACCGGAGGCTCAAGCGGCAAGCGGGCCCAGGGCCTGGGTTTCGCCATCGCCATCGACCACGCCATGATGGTGACCAACGCTTTGCTCCAGCGATCCCCGGAACGGGTCACCTCCAAGCCCTGGCTTGGAATCACCGGTTCGACCATCACCAGGGATATCTCGGAATCGTATGGGCTGGGCGCCAAACGAGGGATCCTGGTCCGCACGGTTTTGCCGGCTTCACCCGCCGAAGCAGCGGGGATCAGGCCCGGTGATGTCATCGTGCGAGCCGATGGAGAGTTGTTGACCGGATTGCCCGATCTTTCCCAGTTGCTGTCCGGCAGACAGGCGGGTGATGTCATGAGTCTGGATATGCGGCGCAACAAGAAGGCGTTTAAAGTGGAGGTGACCCTTGATGTCTCAAGTCGATGATATTCTTTTGCCCCTACCCAAAAAGGGGATCTCCCACGCGGTGGTGTTTTTCGATGAGATGCCGCCCTCTCTGATGACCTCGCTCACCGGCGATCTGAAGAAGGACTATCCCCAGCTCCAGCCGCTCAATCCACGTCGTTGGGGAGCGACCGGTGTGCCCCGTCCTATCTCCTTCGGTGAGGTTCTTTCCGACGACCCGGACGGGGGTTGGAATCGAGTCACCCGCTGGCACTTTTTGATCGACAGCGAGGGGGTGGCCCCGGAAGTCAAGGCGGCCATCGACGAGGGACCCCAGAAGCACGACGAGCGGGTGTATCAGAAGATGGAAGAAGCCGGTGCCACGGTGCTGGTTTTTTTGCTGGCCGACGGCTCCGACCCCTCGACCCCCGTAAGCAAGACCCAGGCCCTTTGCCGACCGGTCTGGAGGTTGCTCGAATTGGGCGCTACCGGCGTCGCCTTCCCCGAAGGCGGTACCATGCTCTCGGCTGAAACCTTGAAGCACCTGCCGGTGGAGGAACTCTCGGCCGGTCACTCCTACCTCTTTATCAGCAGCGGTTTGAGTGAAAAATCTGATGGCAAGCTGTGGTTTCGAACCTACGGTATGGCTCAGTTCGGGCTGCCGGACCTCTGCCACGGGGTGGCCGAAGATTTGGGAGACGCTCTGGAAGAAGAGTTGACCCGGACCCGCCTGCTCATGGAAACGCTCCCCCCGGAGATGATCG
Organism: Vulcanimicrobiota bacterium; assembly: GCA_041676625.1. GTDB lineage: Bacteria > Vulcanimicrobiota > Xenobia > Xenobiales > JADMJV01 > JAEXNA01. The sequence goes on along the minus strand of JBAYRN010000013.1, from coordinate 62,749 downwards.
AGGTGGGTGGAGTGCTACCCCTGGGCGGGGAAGTCCAGGTCGGGCCTCGGGTCTTCCGGCGTAGCAAGCCCCCGGAGCAACTGCCGCAGATAGCCAGTCGCTTCGGTTTTATGTTTTTGGAATAAGGGCCTAACCTTGGCCCAACCTCTCCTCTCCCGGCTCAGCAGAGCCAGTCGTTATCAGTTGAGTCTTGGCCCCGGACGCCTGGGGTGGATCGTGACTTCGCCCTTGCCTCTGGAGTGGTTGCGGAGCGCGCTGGCTCGATGGTGCACCCGGGTGGAGGTGATCCACCGGGAGTCGGGGCGGTTTTTCTTGCAGCCCGGCCGAGCCTATTTTTCCCGGGTCCTGGCGCAGCGAGAGGCGATCGCAGGCAGTGGTTTTCACGACTGCCCCAAACGGTGCGAACGGCTGCGGCGGTTGCGACCTTTTCTGGCCAAATCCGGCCCCAGGCAGACGTTGGGGGTGGACCTCTTCAGGGCGCTGGCCCTGCGACTGGAAGCACTCGCTGTCCAACAGGAGCAAGACAAGCTGTGGCAACACATGGCTTGCGACTTTGACCGCCTCTGGGAGAGTGTGCCGCTCTATGCGTTGAGACTTGAACGGTGGCAGATTCGGGTACTCGCCTTGCTCTGTGAGCCTGTTTCAGGTTACCAGGAACCGGGGAGAGTGGAAATTAAGGAGGCCTTATGCCGACCACCCGAATTTTGATGTTCGCCTCTCTGGTTGATCTGATGGGGACGGACGAACTGGAGTTAAGCTTCGATCGGTCACTGAAAGTGTCTGAACTGGTGGAAACTCTGGAAAAGAGACATCCAGAGCTCAAAAAGTTTCAAAGGCGTTTTCGAGTCGCCGTGAACCACGATTTCGTGGAGGACCACTTTGAGATCGCTCCCGGAGACGAGGTCGCGTTGATCCCGCCGGTGAGCGGGGGAGCGGGAGCGACCATCCGGGCTGCCATCACCGCTGAACCGATCGATGTGGCGGCTCTCACGAATGAAGTGAGGCGGACCGATTGTGGAGCCGTGGTTAGCTTTCTGGGTACGGTTCGGGATCTCACCGGAGAGCAGGTGACCGAAAAGCTGGAGTACTCGGCTTATCGGGAGATGGCCCAGAAAAAGCTGGAGCAGATCTGTCGGGATGCTGCTGAACGATTCAGTCTGGGAGCAGCAGTGGCGGAGCACCGGGTCGGGGAGTTGCAACCCGGTGAAATCGCGGTCATGGTGGCCTGTTCCTCGCCCCACCGTCGGGAGGCGTTTGAGGCTGGGCGTTACCTCATCGATACCATCAAGGCCGAGGTTCCGCTATGGAAAAAGGAGTTTGGCCCCCACGGGAAGAGCTGGGTTGAAGGCCCGGTTGCCCCCGAGGCGCGTTTGTGAAATACTTCACAAAGGAAGTGAGAATGTTGAGTGTTCGATAAAATAGAAGAGAAGGTCCGAGCCGGTCGGAGACTGTCGGCTGAAGAAGGTCTTTATCTCTACGAAGAGGCACCCCTGGACCGTCTGGGAGCGCTGGCCAACTGGGTTAGGGAGGAGCGCCACGGCAATCGGACCTCCTACATCATCAACATGCACCTGAACTACAGCAACGTCTGTGCGGTCAAGTGTATGTTCTGCGCTTTTCGCCGCGACAAAGGAGAAGAGGGCGCTTACGAGATGAGCATGGAGGAGATGATCCACCGGGTCGCTCCCCTCAGGGACGTCCCGGAAGCCGAAGTGCACATCGTGGGAGGGCTGCATCCGGATTATCCTTATTCGTACTACCCCAATCTGCTGGCCACCCTGCGGGAGCATTACCCCCAGGCGCACCTCAAAGCTTTCACGGCCGTGGAGATCGACTTCTTTGCGCAGCTTGCGGGTAAACCGGCCGAGTGGGTCCTGCAGGACCTGAAAGAGGCCGGTCTGGGCTCCATGCCCGGGGGCGGGGCCGAGGTCTTGACCGATCGGATCCACCAGAAACTCTATCGAGACAAGATGGGGCCGGATAAGTGGTTGGAGATCCACCAGGCCGCGCATCGAATCGGAATTCGCACCTCGGCCACCATGCTGGCCGGTCACATCGAGCGCATGGACGAGCGGGTGACCCACCTGCTGCGCTTGCGGGAAACCCAGGACGAGACCGGCGGCTTTTTGGCCTACATTCCGTTGCGATTCCACCCCGAAAATACGCCTCTGCGCAAGCTGAACTTCATGGATTCGGAAGGGGTCTTGCGCCAAGTGGCGGTGGGGCGCCTCATGCTGGACAACTTTGTGAACATCAAGGCCTACTGGGTTATGAGTGGCCTGGACAACGCCGTGCAGAGCCAGCACATGGGGGCCAACGACTTCGACGGTACCGTGGTGGATGAGCGGATCACCCATATGGCCGGATGTGAAACCCCGGTGGGGGTGACCGAGGAGAGGTTGCGCAACCTGATCAAGCAGGCCGGTCGAGTGCCGGTCCGACGAGACGCCCTCTACAACATCATTGAAAAACCGTCCTGGGTAGCGGTACCGTCGACCCCCAGCCGCACCGGGCCTGTTCGGGTTATCACCTGGAGACAACAGCCGGGGGTCTGCTGCTGGACCTGGGAAACGGAGCGCTGAGACAGGCGGTTCGAAGCGGTCTCCAGGTGCACCGGGTGGAGCGGCTCTTTCTGTCCCATCTGCACCCGGATCACACCGCCGATCTGGTACCATTTCTGTTTGCCCGAAATTACGCCCCCCCACCCTGGGATGCTTCGCCCGAGTTGACCGTTTTCGGTCCGGCGGGCACGGCCGCTCTGCTGGAGGGCCTCTATACAGCCTGGCCGTCGGTGGCGCCCAAGGAGGGCAAGCCCGGGGTTCGGGTCAGGGAGTTTGAAGAGGGGGAAGTCTGGACTTTGGGGGGAGTCTCGCTACAGGCCCTGCGAGTGGAGCACGGCGACATGGAGGCCTACGCCTTCAGGGTAGAGGAGCAAGGGAGGGTGCTCTGCTATTCGGGCGATACCCGACTCTGCCCGGGGATCGAAAAAGCTGCCCGGGGGGCGCACCTCTTCGTCTCTGAGTGCTCCTGTTTTCCTCGGGGTTGCGAGCCGCTCTACTGCCGAGAGGTCCACCTGAGCTGGGAAGACGTGGCCGAGATCTGTGAGCAGGCCCGACCGCAGCGATTACTCCTCACCCATCTCTACGAACCGGTCCTGGCCTCCCGTCCCAATCCGCTGGAAAGCCTGCAGAAGGCCCTGGATATCTCGGTGAGCCTGGCCGAGGATGGGTTGGTGGCGGAAGTCTAAAAATCCGCTCTTGATCTCGATCAATGAATTTGGCTTGTGGATCTCCCAAGATATGACCCACGAGGTGAATCATGTCGATAGAAGATGCAAGAGAGTTTGTGGCCGAGGCCTGGGTAGACGAAGAGCTTCGAGCCGAGCTTATGGTGGCCGGCTCCCACAAAGATGAAGAGACCGCCTTTTCCCTGGTTCTGAAGCTAGCCGAGGAGGCGGGCTTTTCCTTTAATAGGGAGCAGTTTCGAAGAGCCGCTTCAGAAGTCAGGGTGGAGAGGGCTAGAGGGGCTGATGACGTCGGGACGCTCGTCTTTACCCTACCCCGGGAGTTTTCAGAAACCATCTCGGTGGGTTTTGGTGTTCTGAGCCAGGATGGAGACGCCGGGGAGTTGGCCTCTCGCTTGCCCTGGCTGTATCACTGGTCACAAGGGTTGGACGGTGTGATCGAGGGAGTGAAGAACGCTCGGGGAGAGGAGCACGGGTTGCTCCACAGCCTGGCCGAAGCAGCCCGCATGATCAAAGAGGGGGTGGGGGGGCTTGCCAGCTACATCGAGGGGGGCGAGAAGGGGGAACTCGCTCTGGCTCTTCATCTTCTGGAAACCGGGGGTCACGAACTCCAGGCGGCCGCTCGACCGGTGGAAGATGCTTCCCTCGACCTCATGGACAGCGACCTTGCGGTTTCTCAGTCTCGCAGCTATCGCCAGATCGCAGCTCTGGTGGAAGCCAGCCGAAACGGAGCAGACCCGGAGCGTTGTCTGGATGGTCTGCGCATGCTCATTCGCCATGCCGAGAAGGCCTCGCGCACTCTCAACGCCCAGGTACGCCCCATGGCGTTTAAGCACAAGGACGAAGAAGCGTTGGGTCATTACGAACAACTGAGCGTGATCCTGGAGTACCATCTCGACGGACTACGACAGCTTGAAGCCGCGCTCTTTGCCGAGCCCACCGACGCGGTGGACGAGATCCTCAGTGAGCTTTCCGAAGTCGATGCCTACCTTCTAGGATTTCAGGAAGCTCAATCGGGCACAAAAACCAAGGGAGACCAATGATGAAGACCGATAGCACCGAAGTATTGATTGTAGGAGCAGGGCCGACTGGTCTGCTCCTGGCCTGCGAACTCGCCCGCCAGGAGATCCCCTTTCGGATCATCGACCGGGCCGCCAAGCCTTCCACCCAGTGTCGGGCCCTGGGGGTGCATTCCCGAAGTCTGGAGATCTTCGAAGATTACGGCCTCTCCGAACAGATGATTCAAAAGGGAAAGTGGCTACCGGCCACCAGCATCTATCGAGATCGGGAGCTTCTGCGCCGGATCGAATTGGGGCATCAGCCCAGTGCCTCTGAACCTTATCCTTCCCTGTTGATTTTCGAACAGGCCGAGGTGGAGCGCGTCCTGACCGAAGCGTTGGCAGCCAGGGGCGTGGAAGTGGAGCGGTCTTGCGAATTGAAAGACCTCGCTCAGTCTGAGACGGGGGTGCGAGCCACTCTCTCGGAAAAGAAGATTTTGAAGCGCCTGAATTGCCGCTATCTGATAGGCTGCGACGGACCCCGAAGCCGAGTACGAGACTGCCTGGGAATTGAGTTCAACGGCTTTACTTATCCTCTGGCCTACACCCTGGCGGAGGTGCGGATGGAGTGGGACCTTGCCCCTGAAATGCATCGCTTCCTGGGCGAAGGTACCGATCTTTTAGCTATCCCTCTGGGTGAGGACCGCTTTCGCTTGACCGCGTGGACCAGCCTCGGGGAGGATCACCCTTCAAGCGGAAACGGCTCGGTGCACGCCCTGGGGATCGGCACTCCCACCCTGGAGTCGGTGCAAGAGGCGGTCGACCGTCTGGTGCCTGGTACGGCCAGGATCGCTAGCGTGGAGGTCTTGACTCGCTACAAAATGGAACTTCGACTGGCAACCAGCTACGGAGGGGGACGCTGCTTTCTGGCCGGAGACGCCTGCCACGTGCACGCCCCAACCGGTGCTCAGGGTATGAACGCCGGGCTCCAAGATGCCTACAATTTGGGCTGGAAACTGGCCGCCGTGGTCAAGGGTGATTGTCCCCCCGAGCTTTTGCGGAGCTACGAGGAGGAGCGGCGTCCGGTGGCCCACTGGGTGCTGAATAACACCCACCAGGCTACGGCCGGGCGCTTCGAGGTGGGAGAGAGCCGCTTTTTCATCCTGGGACGGAAGTTCCTCATGTCTCGCTGGAGCCAACTTTCCGTCAACTATCGCAACAGTTCCATCGTGCGCTCCACCCAGGCGGCTCGAGATCAACTGGACCTGCACGCCGGAGATCGGGCGCCGGACGGGCTCTTCGGCTCTCCACCGAAGCGGCTGTTCGACCTGTTTAGAGGCTGTAAACACCACCTCTTGCTGTTTGCCGACGATCCGTCGGAAGCTTTCTCTGAGCTGATCGAGAGTATTCAGAAGAACTACGGACGGTGGATCGATGTTCAACTTCTGGCTACCGAAATCGAAGGTGTCGAGGAGATAGCAACGACTTACGCGGTGGAAGAGCCAACCGCTATCCTGGTCCGGCCGGACGGTTACCTGGGCGCTCGAGTGGGAGTAAGCGGGCTGGAGCTGTTTGCAATTTATCTCAAAAACAGTTTTCTGGCCGGTGCGGACTTGAAAAAAGTGACGAATCAGCCCGGGATTTCTTAATTCAGGTTAACAACTTGTTACATTTCCTCAAAACTTGATCCATGTCAAATTGTCCGGTTTCAACTACCTCTATGCTACTTATAGACCACTCATTATCCAGGAGGAAAATACTATGTATCAAATCGGCCTACCCTTTCAACCCAACGCTTCCATTCTTCCCACACTACCTGCGCCTCAAGCAGCAGGAGGCCAGCAGATCATGGCTCTCCTCTTCGCGGTAGCGGGTCAAGTTAGCCAGGGTGCGGGTGCCGGGCAACAGTTCGGGTACTACCCGGCTGGTATGGCCGGTGGATACGGTGCCGGTGGGTTCTTCGGTGGATACGACGCAGGGATGCAGCAAAACTTTCAGATGGGCTACCAGCAGTACGGCCAGGCCATGATGGGCCACGGCGGCGGTAACCACAATCAGATGCAGATGCAGATCATGATGCAGATGAAACAGCTCCTGGGTATGCTGATGAACTTCACCCAGCCCCAGGGCCAGCCGCGCCCCCACTGCGGTTGTGGGCACGGCCCGAAACCGCAGCCTCCCAAGCCGCCGGTACCCGAGAACAAGGGCAATCCCAAGGAGTGGTATTTCCAGCACGGCAAGTATGAGAAAGAAAACACCGCCAACGGTCACGTCATGTTCGATGCCAATACTCGCATCGAATACAACAAGGACAATCAGACCGGCCAGGTTTATAAGAAGGTAGACGGACAGTGGCAACTTGCCGAGGTTCGAACCGAATGGGGCGGTAAAGCCGCCAGCCCCATCATGCTCGATATGGATGGTGACGGCAAGGCCGATGTGGCCGGAGGTGAGTGGAAGCCCCACGCCGAGAAGGGCGACATCGGCGCCCACAAGGTCCGTTTCGACCTGGACGGCGACGGCCAGAAAGAGTTGACCGAGTGGACCGGCGGCAAGGACGGACTCCTGCTTAAACTCACCGACGAGCAGATTCAAAACTATCAACGGGATGGGCGTCTGGAGGTCTCCGGACGGGAGCTCTACGGTGATGAGGGTGGCAAGTATGCCGACGGCTACGAGAAGATGCGAACCCTCTCCGATGCCGACGGAGACGGCCGCCTGGCCGGAGCGGAACTGGATAGTCATTATGTTTGGCGCGATGCAAACCGGGATGGAATCGTCGATCAAGACGAACTCCAGAGCACCGCTGCCGCTGGGATCACCAGCGTGCAAGCGACCCACGGAGGCGACTTCCAGTCCGCCTTTGAGATGAACGGAGAGACGCGTAAAAGTTGGGATTGGTGGCCCACTACCTGGAACTAGTGGTCTACACCTGACAGGATAAATAGCCATCTGATTGAGCCCGAAAGGGCTCAATCTTTATTTCGGAAGTAGTTAGTAAAAAAGTCGGTCCACTTGGAACTGGGGACCTCCACCGGCACTCGATAGCCGCTTTGATAGTCGGCAATGGCTGTTCGGTAGACCTCTTCCATGAGCCTTGCCTGAGTGGGCAGGTCGAACTCCCGGGCTCGAGCCCGACCGGCTTCTCCCATCTGCTTTCGCAGTTCCGGGTTTTCCAGCAAGTTGATGAGGGCCTGACTCAAGGCAGAGGCATCACCGGCCACCATAAACCCCTCTTTGCCATCGCGAAGGACATCTCGGGTGCCGTTGGCGTCGACCGCGGCAACCGGCAATCCGGAAGCCATCGCTTCCAGAGTGACCAACCCCTGGGTTTCGGTGACCGAGGCGAAGCAGAAAAGATCGGCGGCAGCGTAGTAATCCGTCATACGCTCCTTTTCCACCGCGCCCACAAAGCTGACCCTGGCTTCGATCCCCCGATCGCGGCATGTCTGCTCCAGGGCAGGCAGCTCTTCGCCTCCACCGACCACCAAAAGACGTGCCCCGGGGCATTCGGTATTCACCGTTTGAAACGCCTCCAGAACGAGGTCCCAGTTCTTCTCTCGAGCTAACCGACCCACCGAGAGGATGATCGGCTCGTGGGGGTCGAGAGAGAGCCTGTCTCTGGCCTCCTGGGTGGATACCTTGGCAAAGTCCAGGGGCTCGATGCCGGTCGGTACCACCGAAACCCGCTTGCCGATTCCATAGCTTTCTTCGAGCATCAGACGGATGCTATGACTGGGGACCACCAGGTGGTGGCACTTGCGCATGTAGTTCAGGAGCCAGTGCTCCAGAAAGTCTTTGACCAGATTGGAGGGGAGGCCCCGGGCGTAGTGGGCGTACTCCCGATAGTGGGTGTGGTAGGTGAAAACCAGGGGGACTCGCAGGGTCCGAGACTTTTTCATGGCCACCTTGCCGAGCATGACCGGGTGTTGAGCGTGGATGACGTCGAGCTTGAGGCTGGGTAGGACCGAGTCGACCACCGGAGAGACCGGCAGGGTCAAGGGATAGCTCTGGAGGGGCAGCTCCCAGGAGGGATAGCGGAAAACGAAGGGCAGCTCATCGCGATACTCTTCGTAGGCCTGGGGAGCGAAGACAAAAACGATGTGGCCCGCCTCGGCCAGCCCGTGACGAAACGCACAGACCGAGGTGACCACACCGTTTACAGAAGGCAGGAACACGTTCGTGAACATGCCTATGTGGAGTCGTTTCACCTGGTCGCGACTTGGCGCACCGCTTTGGGAAACATCACGCTGTTTTCCGCCAGGATGTGTTGCTGAGTATCCTCTTCGATATCAGCCAGCCCCCGCAGCACCGCTCGATAGGTTCCGCAGGCTCCCTCGGGAGGGGTGTAGTCGTGGAGCAATTTTCGCATCTGTGTGAGGTCTCTTCCAGAATCGTCGTGCTCGGCCTCCATGGCCTGGATGATCTGTTCCAGGTTGCGAGCCATGGGATGCTCGTCGGCGCTATCCAGGCTGCTGATCAAAGGGAAGAGGATCTGCTCTTCTTTGGCCATGTGCTGATTCATGTCGTCTGCGAAGTGCTGAAAGACCGTTTGCGCTTCGGCTAGCTCCGGGTGGCGAGCCCCGTGCACCGTGACCACCCGGTCCAGTTGCCGGGCCACCACGGGTAGGGTTTCTTTTAGAAAGCAGTGGTGCTGATTGACCACGTGCTCCACCAATTCACCCAGCGACAGGTTCATGAGATTCTTTTCGGGCGGAGCAGCCGCTGCTTTGCTGAGATCGGCCAGCACGGTCTCCAGCGACAGGCCTTTCTCGGCGCAAGCCACTTCAAGGGACTTGCCGCCTCCGCAACAGTAACCGATCCCGTGGCGGTCCATCACCCGGGAGAGGGAGGGTCGGGCGGCCACGATCTCGCCCACTGTAGAGTTCTTATCAAATTCAACCATTTCGCACCTTCTTTCTTGTTGAATGTGGCTTGACTTTAGAGCCGGGCAGTTCCCGGCTCCATGACATAAGTCAATTGAGGCCGGTATTACTGAAAGTAGTCCTTGAAGGCAGCCAGATGAGCTTTGAGTTCTGCCAGATAGGCTTGTGCCTCCCGGGGTGAGCGTTTTTCGTCCAGGCTGTCGACCTTCTTGATCAGAGGAACCAGGTAGGTATGAAGATTGTCGTGGGCGGGTCCGCTCATGTCACAATTCTTGAAAATGTGTTGGAGCGACTGCTGGAGTTCGGCTTGCAGAGCTTCGGGGTCGGGAGCGGGTTTTTCAGCGGAGGCTTTGGTCACTGCAGTCAGCATCTGCTGGATGCCTGTCTTGGTCGCCGAATTGACCTGCCACTTTTTTTGGCCCTGGTCCAGCTTTATCGAATCTTTCCAAGAGGTATTGGTCTCGCTATGCTGGGCCGAGGCCGTGGCGGCCAGAAGTAGAATTGAAATAGATAAAAGTAATAGGTGTTTCACGTTGTTTTTCACTTTCTTTTAAGATGTTGTGATCAATCCGTTCGGCTCCACCAGCACCACGGTTCGATCATCGGGGCGATCTGGGTCGACTCGGTCGTCGAGCCAGGAGAGTACGTCGCTGACCCCCACTTTAGAACTTTTTAGCAAGCTAGCAAGGTCTGGGGTCACGCCCTCTTCCTCGTAGCAACCATCACTGAGCAGAAGGATACGCTCGTCCGCGGCGAGCTCAAAATGGGAGCTCTCCAGGCAGAACATTCCTTCCAGTCCCAGCACCAGCCCGGCCAGTCCTTCGGTTCGGGGTTTTCGGCCGAACACGATGGGTAGTGGGTGCCCCGCGTTGACCATCTGAAAACACCGTCCTTGAGGGCAGGAGCGCAGGCACAAGGCGGTCACGAATCGACCCACGCCTTTACCGGGCAAGAGCTTGTGGATGTGGCTGAGGATGTCGTGGGGTTGCCACACTCCCACCTCGCAGCAGTGGTGGAAGATCCCCTCCACGAAAGCAGCGGTCAGGGCGGACTGGGGGCCCTTGCCTTGGACATCGCCGATCAGGATAAGCGCACTGCCGTCGCCCAACTCCCGGACGCCCACGAAGTCGCCACCTAGATCCTGGCACACGTCGAAGCGAGTGTGAACCCTCAATGGGCCGAGGGTGAGATTGGGGGCCGGTTCCATGGCCTGCTGCACCTGCCGGGCGGTCTCCAGGCGGGAGCTACAGCGGTGGTTCTCGATAAAGACTTGCCGATACTTGTGGGAGGTCACCCCTGAGATGGCTACGGAAAAAAGACAGAAGGCCACGAACATGGCGATCTCCGGCGCACCCACCGGACCGTGAGAATAGATGAGTATGCAGAGTGGACTCAAGAGTAGCCCCAACCGAGTGTCCTCAAAGAAGCTCAATAACAAGAGAGGAAAGATCAGCGCAACCACGGCCGTGCCGGGGCGCAGGTAGGCCAGCATCATCCCGGAAACGGAAAGGGCCAATAGAACCTGTCGGAGCCTCCTCGAAGCTGCTCGAGTGAGCTCCCGCCGGACTGCCCTCCCGACCAGTTCATCCATCACATTCCAGAGTTTTTGTATCATCAAACTCCCTCTACTCCTTGAGTTTATGAGCCTCCCGAGGCTGCGACCTTGACTTGGATCAAAGCGACTCCCTGGAGCAGGGGATAAAGTCCAAGTCATGATCTGTAAGGGAGAGCCTATGACTGAAGACAAAGATTATGAAGCTCCGTATCTCCAGCGCTTACTGGAGCGTCCTTTTCTACTTTTGGGTATTGGAATGGGTGTGATGTTGCTTTTCTATACGGGGTGGGGCTTGGTGGAACTGGCCCTACTACCCCAGGCGGCGTTACCGTAATGCATTCGGGTATCACGCCGCCCGAGGGAAACTGGTGGTTGCCGGTTCCCAAGGACGAAAAACGCTGGATCACTGTTTCTTTTATCTGGTGCATGATCATGTTTGCGATCATGCCGCTGTGGCACTGGAAGGGAGGGCAGAACCCCGGAGGGATTCGAGGTCGGGTTTCGGCCGCCGACTTCCGGGAGCGCACCAAACAGTTCATCAAAGATTATGAAGTCGGCAAAGAGAAGGGGCACTCGGTGGTGGAGCCGCCGCCCGGCGCCGACGTCTATCTCCAGGCCTCCATGTGGCGGTGGGACCCCGTGCTCAAGCTGAAAAAGGGAGCCACCTACACCATTCACCTCTCCTCGGTCGACATCAACCACGGCTTCAGTCTCTATCCGCTGAACCTGAATTTTCAGGTCGTCCCGGGTTATGACTACGCCCTGAAGATGACTCCCAACGAGACTGGCGATCTCCGGATTATTTGCAACGAATTTTGCGGGATCAATCACCACCGGATGGTCGGCAAGATCATCGTGGAAGACTGAAAGGACATAAAGACCTATGGAGTGGCTTCACAGGATCTGCCCCGTCACCAACATGAAGGTTTGTCGCCAAGCGGAGACACTCCTGAAATGGAACGCGGTGACCGCAATCGTTCACCTTTTGATCGGTCTTATCGCTGCGGTACTGTTAGTCTTGACGCGTTGGCAGGCCGTTCACCTTTTGCCAGTGACCTGGTTCTATCGAATTCTCACCGCCCACGGCTTGAACATGTTGATTTTCTTCATCATTTTCTTCGAGATGGCGGTGCTTTATTACGCCGGCCCGATCTTGCTGAACTGCCGGCAGCCGGCACCCAAAGCGGGCTGGCTGGGCTACGCCTTGATGCTCCTGGGAGCGACCATGACCAACGCCTTCGTGTTTGCGGGCAAGGCGGATGTTTTGTTCACCTCCTACACCCCGCTGCGGGCTCACCCGGCCTACTATTTCGGCATCATTCTGTTCGCGGTGGGTGCCTTGATCCAGGTGGCCTTGTTCTTCGCCACCGTGGTGGTGGCCAAGCGCGAGAAGACGGTCTCCGGAACCATTCCGCTGGTCAGCTTCGGGGCACTGACGGCGGCCATCATCGCGGTCATCACTCTGATTCACGGAGCCATGGTCTACATCCCCACCTTCCTCTGGTCCATGGACCTCATGGACATGGACCACCAGGCGTATCGCATGGTGTGGTGGGCCCTGGGACACTGCTCTCAGCAGATCAACGTGGCCGCCCACGTGGCCATCTGGTATCTATTGGCCGCCTTCACGGTGGGCGGGGTGGTTCTAAACGAGAAGGTTAGCCGCCTGGCTTTCTTCCTCTATATCCTCTTTATCTCCATGGCTTCGGCTCACCACTTGCTGGTCGACCCGGGCCTGAGCCCGGCTTGGAAGGTGTGGAACACCAGCTACGCTATGTACCTGGCGGTGCTGGCCAGTATGGTTCACGGCTTTACAGTGCCGGGTGGTATCGAGATGGGGCAGCGCCTCCGGGGCTTTAACCAGGGGCGCTTTCAGTGGCTCACCAGGGCCCCCTGGGGCGACCCGGGTTTTTCCGCGCTGTGGTTGTCCCTGGTGATCTTCGGATTCGGCGGTGGTATCACCGGCGTGGTGATCGGGACGGAACAGATCAACATCATCGCCCACAACACCCTCCGCATACCCGGTCACTTCCATATGACGGTGGTGGGCGGGACGGCGCTCGCCTTCATGGGCGTGACCTACTACCTGTTGCCGCTCATCTTCCGACGCCGGGTCGCCTTCTACAAGTTGGCCCAGATTCAGCCTTACCTGTTCGGGGTGGGGATCACCTTGATGGGGCTCTCCATGACCTACGCGGGAACCTTCGGGGTACCCCGGCGTCACTGGGACATCTCCTTTACTCAGTCGGCCTTCTCGGTGAAGCTGCCCACCATCGTGGACCTCTTTATGGCCGGGACCGCTCTGGGTGGAGTGATGGCCTTCCTTGGAGGAATCGCCTTCGTGGCCATCGCCGTGGTCAGCGTGTTTTTTACCCGCCCCTTGAGCAATGAAGATCTGCTTTCCGGCGGCCCCGGCTTGCCTCCAGGCATCAGCAAAATGCCCAAGCAGAGCTGGAGCGAGGAGGAAGCCGCGGAGGCTCACAAGACCGGTACGCCCGGCACGGTGACCCTGGTGGTGATCTTCTTTATCTGTTTCATCCTCTACTACTTCGCCAACTGGAAAGTCCTGGCGGCCCTCTGGAAAGTGGGGTAAGTGCGAATGGCTCTGGTGTTGTATATCTTCTGGGCGGTGACCTGGCTCGCCTGGGTGCTGTTGGCCCTGGCACCGGTGCCCGAACTCTCCCCTGAGTGGATCCTCCTGACCCGGGAGGTCTGCTTCGGCAGCCTCCCGGATCGCCTACCCACGGTCCAGGGTTGGATCAGCCTGGCGGCTCCCATCCCGATGCTCATCGCGCTGGTGATGATCTCGGGAGACGAACTCAAGAGGCAGATGAGGGCTCTGAACCGCCCCTTTCTGATCTTTTTATTACTCCTTCCGGTCTTCACCATCGGCTACGCCGCCTTTCGGGTGGAGCAGGAGCGGTTGGTCGAGCCGGTGCTGGAGGAGGAGTACCCGGCGCTGCCGCCCGGCTATCCAACCCTGAACCTGGAGCTTCCCCGTTTCTCCCTCACCGACCAGGACGGCCGGGCCGTGGAGGAGACCGACCTGCAGGGTGAGGTCACCGTCCTGACCTTCGCTTACGCCCACTGCCAGACGGTTTGCCCCCGTTTGCTCAACACCATGCGAGAACTGGAGGGAGTGCCCCGGGTGGTGGTGACCCTGGACCCCTGGCGAGACACCTGCGGCAACCTCTCCGGGATCGCCAACCTGTGGGACCTGGGGCCCACCCGGGTGCTTTCCGGGGAGCCTGAAGAGATCGCTCGATTGACCGACGCCCTCGACGTGCCGGTGAGCCGCGACCAGAAAACCGGCGAGATCTATCACCCGGCTCTGGTCTTTATCCTGGACCGGGAAGGCCGGGTGGCGTACGGATTCACGGACCCTCCTGTGGAATGGGTTCGCGAAGGAGTGGACCGTCTGAACCAGCCATGAATGCGTTGCTACAGAAAATCTACGGTACCCGCTGGAACCCCAGCTATCAGAGTGGGGTCCTGGCGGTGTTCTTCTTGGCGGTCTCCCTGTTTAGCGGGATCGCCCTGATCTTCTTCTATCGGGTCTCCGAGCCGTACGGTTCGGTAGAGGCCATCCAGGCCGGTCCCTTCTACTGGCTGCGAGGGTTGCACCGCTACTCCTCCGATGCGGCGGTGGTAGCCGTCATTCTGCACGTCTTGAAGATGATGATGCAGGGCCGGGCTTTCGGCCCGCGGGCTCGGGCCTGGGTCAGCGGGATCGTCTTGACCGCACTCATGATCTTCATCGGGGTGACCGGCCTGGTCATGGTGTGGGATAATCTGGGCCAGCGGGTAGCCATGGCGGGGATACGCTTCATCGATTGGCTGCCTCTCTTCTCCGAGCCTCCCCAGAGGATCTTTTCCGACCAGGCCAACCTGGGGACCCCTTTCTTCTTCACCCTGATGTTTCTCCACATGGGTTTGCCCCTGGCTCTGGCTTTTCTGCTCTGGTTTCACACGGCGCGGCTGGCCCGGGCGGTGTATGTGCCGGAGCGATCGGTTTGTGCCCTGTGGGGTGCCGTACTGCTGCTGATTTCCATCGTCATTCCGGCCCCCCTGGGCCCGGCCGCCGACTTGAGCCGGATACCGGCCGAAGTGCCGCTGGATATCTGGTACGCCTTTTGGCTGCCTTTGGAGGAGCACGCCGGCCGGCTGATGGCAGCGTTGATCCTGGGCGGTGGGATGATCCTCACGGCGTTTTATCCGATGCGGGCCAAACTGCAGCCGACGCCGCTCCCCTCCATCGTGGACGAAAAGCTGTGCGACGGCTGCACCCAGTGTTTTCAAGACTGCCCTTACGACGCCATCTCCATGGTGCCCCGCTCTTTCTATAACGACGGACGGCACTCGGAACTGGTGGCCAAGGTCGACCCCGACTTTTGTGTGAGCTGTGGAATCTGCGCCGGTTCTTGCAAGCCGATGGGGGTGGGGCCGCCCCAACGCAACGGCCGGGATCAGTTGAAAGCCATGGAGAAGACCCTCTCGGAGAACCCGCTTCGAAACGAATTGGTGGTGCTGGCCTGCGCCACCGGCTGCGGTCTGTCCGATAAGTTTCGAGGTCTGGAAGGGATCCGAATGATACCGACCGCCTGCAGCGGCTCCTTGCACACCTCGGTCATGGAGTTGGTGCTGCGCCGGGGCGCCCTTGGGGTCATGGTCATCTCCTGTCCCAGTAGGGATTGCACCAACCGGGAGGGCCCCAAGTGGCTGGAGCAACGAGTTTATCACGACCGAGAGGCTGAACTCATGGCCCGGGTGGACCGAGACCGGGTTCGCCTGGCCGAGGCGTCGCGGGCCGAGATCGGTCACGCCGTGCTGCAGTCGCTGGGTTTCTATCAAGAGTTACAGAAGCTGGAGGAGCCTGTTCCTCCCGAGGAAATGGAGTTGAAGTGTGTTCCTCCGAGTACTGATTAGTTGCCTTTTAGTAGGCCTACTCGCTCTGGGTTCTCAGGTCTCTTACGGCAGCGAGCCGGATTACGGGATCTTGCGCCTGAGTTGGAAAACCGTGGGCGAGAAGATCCAGGTTGAACTGGCTGAACAGCAAGACGATGTGCCCGTTCATATGCGGGCAGCCGAGGGAACCGAAGACCGGATGAGAGACTATCAACTGACCGTGGAAGTGGATGAGGTGGGCTGGCTGGATAAACTCTTCACCCCTCCCGGCTTCAACCGGGACCGACCGATCACCGTCTTTGAAGAGCTTGAGTTGCCGCCCGGTCCGCACCGGCTGAAGCTAAAGTTTCTTCCAGTACCCGAGGACGGAGCAACCTGGAAGCCGGAGATCGAGAAGACTGTAGAGATCGAGGCAGGCGTGATCTACACCCTGGAGCTGGAGGGGCCCCGGGAGTGAGACCGGGCGAATTCGGTTAGACGGGGGAGCAGGCCCTCGGCCCGGGCCACGCATTCACTGATCCCCACTCCGCTCAGCCAGTTCCCCACCAGGTGCAGTCCGGGCATACCTTCCAGGTGGCTCTCCACCCTGCGGATGAGCTCAAGGTGGCCCTGGCGGTACTCGGGCATGGCCCGGGGGTGGCGGGTCAACAGTCGATACAGAGGCCGACCCTCGACGGGAACCCAGGAGGTGAGTTCGGCTGCGGCCCGATGGAGCAAAGTTTCATCATCCAGGGATAGAAACGATTCTCGCCCTGCCCCGCCCAGATGGAGTCGAAAGTTGATCACCGAAGGTTGGATCCGGTCGGGCCACTTCTGCTGGGTCAAACTGGCCGCGGAAAAGATCGAGTTTTCTTTGAGAGGCAGCAGAAAGCCCTGGCAGCCGGGTGGGAGATCTCCCACCTGGTCAGCCCGATACAGAAGGTTCACGATCCCTATATCGCGGCAGACGATCCCCCGGATCAGGCAGGCCAGGTTGGAGTCCAGGTGGGAGAGTAGGTCGGTGCAGTGATGAGCACCGGTGGCCACCACCACCTGGCGGGCTTGGAAGGTCTGATCCTGGGCCTCCAATTGCCAGTGGTCTCCAACTTTCTGCAGACCCCTGACCGGGCACGAGGTCTGGATCCGGTTTCCTAGATTGCGGGCCAGGGTGTTGGTCAACTGGCCCAGACCCTCGGGCAGACTCGACATTTTAGGGGGCGCTGCGGAGCTCTTCCACAGCCCTCGAATGAGGCTACCGTGTTCTTTTTCCAGAGCCAGGAGATGAGGCATGGTGGCAGCCAGGCTCAAGCGATCGGGGTCGGCGGCATAGATCCCTCCGATCAAAGGTTGGGCCAGTTGTTCCAGGGCCTCCCTTCCGAAGCGACGCCCGATCAACTGCGACAAGGTCTGGTCGGTCAGAGGGCTGGCGGGTAAAACGAGATCCCACAACATCCGGAACTTTCCCCACCAACTGAGGAGCGGGGTTCGCACGAAGGGCAGAAGACGGGTAGGTGCCACCGAGCGGAAGCCTTCTGGAAGGGGATAGAGGTGACCCCGACGGCCCATCCAGGGGCGGGAAGGCAGGGGAGAAACGGCTTGCTCCAGGAGGTTCAGATCCTCTAGAAGTGTTCTCACCGAGGGGCGACCCACCAGCAGTGAGTCTGGTCCTAGCTCCAGCAAGCCCTCGGGCCGTTGAAGAGAACCGATCACTCCCCCGGAGCGGCTCGATGATTCGAGCAAGCAGACCTCCAGGCCGGCCTCCATGGCTCTCCAGGCAGTCGTCAAACCACTGATCCCACCACCGATGACAATCACATCTAACATGCTAAGCTCTCCTTTGCTTTCCACTAAACGGGGTATCGGGGCTCCGGATCTATGACCAGGATCAAGTAACCAGTATGATTTCGAGGGGATCGGATGTTCTTGCCGAACAATAATCTCGATGTCTCGTACAGGAATACGAAAGTTTCCCCTCTTTGCCAATCTTTCTGATTGTGACGTCGAAAGCCTGATGGCCGACCTCCAGTTGCGGGTCTACGCAGGACGACAACGCATCTTCGATATGGGAGAACCGGCTCGCGGGCTCTATTTCCTGGACAGCGGCAAGGTGAAGGTCTTTCGGGTCTCCCGGGAAGGGACCGAACAGATCCTGGGAGTCTTCGAGACCGGTGGGGAGTTCGCTCTGGCTGCAGCCTTCAACGGTGGGGGCTATCCGGCATCGGCGGAAACGTTGGAACCCTCCAAGATCTACTTTCTGGACCGAGAGGCGCTGCTGCGCCAGATCCAGGACAAACCGGAGTTGGCCTTGAGGCTTCTCAGCTCCATGTCGAAGAAGATGCACGGCCTGGTCTCCCTCATCGATAGCCTGAGTTTGCGCGACGCCAGAGGCCGCCTGTCTCGCTATCTGGCCGGGCTCTTGCCTCCGGAGTCCGAGGAGACCCCCACTCTCGAGCTTCCCATGTCCAAGACCCTGCTGTCGCACCTGCTGGGTCTCAAGATGGAGACACTCTCCCGAACCTTTCGGGCCCTGGTCAACGAAGGGGTACTCGGCACGGTAGACCGAGGGAAGATTCAGGTCCTGGATCGGGCCACCCTGGTCTACATCGCAGGCGATGAGCAAAGCGTGGATCTCACCTTAAAGGCCTAGACACGCTGCTCTAGTCATAATTTACTGAACTTGATCTAGATCACATTCAGCCTCTCAGGCTTGGGATAGTTTACGGATATACCGACTCCCGAGCCCCCTTTAAGGCCCGGCGAGTCTTAAAGGAGTCCGAGTAATGAAATTCAAGTCCGCGACCATTATCGCAATATTGACCCTCTTTCTTCTCGGCTGCAGCGGCGGACCCAACGAAGTGGAGTCGTTTGACTCCACCCCCGCTGCCCCCGAGTCGACCGAACCAGCCCCCACTGCCGATGACCCCATGTCTAACCGAGGGGTCGGGCCCATCAAGAGCCTGGCTCTGGAAGCCATTGACGAAAAACTGGCCAAGAGTGGTGAAGATTTTTTTCGTACCAAGTGCGCCGCTTGCCACAGGATGGACAAACGAAGAGTCGGCCCTTCGCTAGGAGGAATCACCGAACGCCGGACACCGGAGTGGATCATGAATATGATCATGAATCCTACCGAAATGTTGGAGAAGGACCCGATCGCGAAGGAACTCTTGGCCGAGTACGCCACCCAGATGGCCGACCAGAACGTCGATGAATCCGAAGCGAGAGCAATTCTAGAATTCTTACGCACTCAATCTGCGCCTTGAAGGAGGTCAAATCGTGAAAAAGTATCATCTAAAAATATCCACGCTTCCAGTGCTTCTTGCCACTGCACTGCTGGCGGTGGTTCTTGGCGGTTGTCAGAAAGGTTCTGATCCTTCCGCCACCCAGGGAGCACTCACCAAGAACGCGGCCGAGAGAACCTACGTCGCGCCGGGCGAGTATGACGAGTATTACGCATTTTTTTCGGGAGGATTTAGCGGGCAACTCTCGGTCTACGGACTCCCTTCCGGCCGGCTTTTTAAGGTCATTCCGGTCTTCTCCCAGGACGGTGAGAAGGGCTACGGATACAATGAAGAGACCAAGCCGATGCTGGAGACTTCCTACGGGTTCGTTCCCTGGGGCGACGCTCACCACCCGGATATCTCCCAGACCAAAGGGGAGTTGGACGGGCGGTGGTTGTTCATCAACGAGAACAACACCCCCCGGATCGCTCGGGTCGACCTGACCACCTTTGAGACCGCGGAGATCATCGAGATACCGAACTCCGCGGGTAACCACAGTTCGGCTTTCGTCACCGAGAATACGGAATACGTGGTTGCCGGAACCCGGTTCAGCGTACCGATTCCCCAACAAGACATTTCCATCGATGAGTACAAAGGAAAGTTCAAGGGTTCCTTGTCATTTCTGAGTGTAGACCCTGAACACGGCCACATGGACCTGAAGTTTCAGATCCGAATGCCCGGTTTCGACTACGACCTGGCCCACCCCGGGCGGGGAGCCTCCCACGGATGGTTTTTCTTTACCACCTACAACACCGAGGAAGCCAGCACTCTTTTGGAAGTGAACGCCTCTCAAAAAGATAAAGACTACATCGCCGCTATCAACTGGAAAAAGGCTGAAGAGTATCTCAAAGCCGGTAAAGGCAAGAAAGAGAAAGCTCGCTACGCCCACAACATCTACAGCGATGAAACCCACACGGCCACTACCCACTGGAAAGATGAAGTCACCGTCCTGGAAGCTTCCGAACTGCCCGGCATGGTGTACTTCATTCCGATTCCTAAGTCTCCTCACGGCTGCGACGTCACGCCTGACGGTGAGTACATCATCGGGAGCGGTAAACTGGCGTCTTCCGTTACGGCCCACTCCTTCACCAAAATGCTGAAAGCCATCGAAGAGAAGAAGTTCGACGGAGAGGCCTACGGGATTCCTGTTCTGCAATACGATGCCGTGCTGGCCGGGAGCGTTGAGCAAGGCGGACTAGGCCCGTTGCACACTGAGTTCGACGGCCAGGGCAACGCCTACACCACTTTTTTCATCTCCTCTGAAGTTGTCAAATGGAAGATCGGTACCTGGGAAGTTCTGGACCGGCAACCCGTTTATTACTCTGTCGGCCACTTGATGATCCCCGGGGGCAACTCCGCCAAACCGTTTGGCAAGTACCTGGTGGCCCTCAATAAGATCACCAAGGACCGTTACCTCCCTACCGGCCCGGAGCTTTGCCATTCGGCCCAACTCTTCGATATCAGTGGCGAGAAGATGGAGTTGCTGCTCGATTTTCCTACCATCGGAGAGCCTCACTACGCGGCTGCCGTTCCGGCTGAGATGCTGATGGAGAAGTCCCTCAAAATCTTCAAACTAGAAGACAACAAGCACCCTTATGTCACCAAGTCGGAAGCGGAATCCAAGGTTGTTCGAAACGGCAACGAGGTCCACGTCTATATGACCATGATCCGGAGCCACTTCGGCCCTGACAACATCGAGGGGATCGAAGTGGGAGATAAAGTGTACTTCCACGTGACCAACCTGGAGCAAGACTTCGACGTACCCCACGGCTTTGCCATGATGGGCGCCAACAACGCCGAGATACTGGTGATGCCGGGCCAGACTGAAACCCTGGTGTGGGAACCCGAGCAAGTAGGAGTATGGCCGTTCTACTGCCCTGACTTCTGTTCGGCTCTCCACCAGGAGATGCAAGGTTACGTGAGAGTCTCGCCCAAGGGCTCCAAAACTCCCCTCAAGTTTACCCTTGACGGGGAGGCTATGGACGCCTTGTAAGACTACCTGGGTACCTGCCGGCTTCGGCCGGTGGGTACCTCGACCCGGACAGGAGCAAGCCATGAAAAAATCTAGAATCGTGATGGTCATTGCCGCGCTGCTGCTCTTTACGCCATTTTTCTTTCCCATTTGGAGAATCGTACTTGAAGCACCCCAATACCCCACACCTCTCGGATTAGATATTCACGTCAACAAGATCGTGGATATGAACCCCAACGACCTCAAGAATATTAACCTGATGAACCACTACATCGGTATGAAAGACCTTCCGGTGGACCTTCCCGAACTCGAGATCATGCCTATCATCCTTGTCGTGATGGGTGTGGCCGGAGTTTTACTCGCGGCAAAAGGGGAGTCTAAGTGGTACCTGACCTGGTTTGTGGTCATGGCCTTTCTAGGTTGCCTTGGAATGTATGACTTCTATCTTTGGCAGTACGACTACGGACATACCCTCGACCCCAGAGCCATCATCAAATTTACCAATGAAGACGGCACGCCCATGGCGTATCAGCCGCCTCTATTAGGGACCAAGAAGATCCTGAATTTCACCATCCACTCGTATCCTCAACTCGGTGGATACCTGGTCGGCCTTGGCGCTGCCCTGAGTTTCGTGGCCGCCTGTGTAGGATGGAAAGAGGAGAACCAATGAAGAGAATTCTTTTGCTTATGATTTCAAGCCTGACCTTGTTGGGTTGCGCAGTAGAGGTGCAACCGATCGACTTTGGTAAAGCGCAGTGTCATTTTTGCCAGATGACCATCGTCGACCGGCAGCACGCTTCTCAGGGAGTGACCAAGAAGGGCAAGCAGTTTCAATACGACTCTATCGAGTGCCTTGTCAAGGAACTCCTTAAGAACGGTACCGAGTCAGACTTCGCCATTTTGCTGGTCTCCGACTACGGGCAGAGCAAGATGGTCTCGGCCTCCCAGGCGACTTACCTCATCTCGGATAAGATCAAGAGCCCCATGGGGGAGAATTTGTCGGCATTCGAGGCTAAAGATAAGGCAGAGGCCACTCGGAAAGAGCACGGTGGGAGCACTTATACCTGGGATGGTCTCAAACAAAGGTTTTCCAAGGACGGTCCATGAGAGGCGTAGGCTCACACCTTGCGGTCTGGCTCCTCCTGGCCTGCACGGTGGGCTGGGCAGAGCCGATCGAGGTCAGTCCCAGCGGCTCGATCCCCACCATTGAAGCCGCCCTGACCCTGGCCCAGGATGGTGACACCATTCTGATTCATCCCGGAGTGTATCGGGAGAACGGACTTAAGATCGAGCGGCCGGTGACCTTGAGGGGGGTGGGAGATCCGGTCGTGGATGGAGAGTTCAAGGGAACAATCCTCTCGGTTTCAGCACCGGACGTGACTATCGAGGGATTGACCTTGATCAACGTAGGGAGAAGCTACACCAGCGAGTTTGCCGCCATCTATCTCTCCCACAGCGACCGCTTCACCATTCGAAACAACATCTTGGAGAAGGCCTACTTCGGCCTTCACGTGGAGCGGTCCAAGTCCGGTCTGATCGAAGGCAACCACATCTCCGGAGAGGCGTTGGAGGAGGCCGACGCCGGCAACGGTGTGCATCTCTGGCGCTGCAGCGGGATTTCCATTCGCGACAACGTTCTCCAGGGTCTACGAGACGGGATCTATCTGGAGTTCGTGGACGACAGCGAAGTCTCCGCAAACACCAGTTCCGACAACCTGCGCTACGGACTTCACTTTATGTTTTCCGATCACAACGACTACACCAACAACACCTTCAAGAACAACGGTGCCGGTGTGGCGGTCATGTTCTCCAAGTTCATCGAGATGCGCAACAACCGGTTTTCCCATAACTGGGGGGCTTCATCCTACGGCCTCTTGCTCAAGGAGATTTACGACGCCGAGGTGATCGACAACGAGTTCGAGCAGAACTCCACCGGTATCCAGGCCGACGGTTCCACCCGCATCAACTACCTGGGGAACAGATTCTTGCGAAACGGCTGGGCGGTGAAGATCTCCGGAGCCTGCTATACCAATGCGTTTCACAACAATAGCTTTGAGCACAACACCTTTGACCTTTCTTACCACGGCCAACTCCATGACAACTCCTTCGACGGAAACTACTGGAGTGACTACACCGGCTACGATCTCGATCGCGACGGGGTGGGAGATGTTCCGTATCGGCCGGTCAAGCTATTTTCTTACATCGTCAATCGGACCCCTGAAACCATCATTCTTCTGCGCAGTCTGTTTGTCGATCTGATCAACTTTTCGGAGAAAGTTTCTCCGGTTTTCACTCCCGACAACCTCCTCGATAACACACCTTTGATGAAAGGACCGGTGTCTTAGATGGTAACTCTTCAAGTCAAAGACTTGCGTAAAAGCTTCGGCAAACTGCAGGTCCTGGATAAATTGAGTTTGGAGATCCAGAAGGGGGGAGTGTTCGCCGTGCTGGGTCCGAACGGATCAGGCAAGACCACCTTGCTCAAGAGTATTCTGGGTATGGTGGTTCCGGAGCAGGGAGATATTCTCTTCGACGGCCAGACCGTACTGCGGCGCTGCGACTATCGCAATCGTTTGAACTATCTTCCCCAGATCGCCAATTTCCCGGCCAACCTTTCGGTCCAAGAGTTGATCAAAATGGTGCAAAACCTGCGACCCAAACCCTCGCACCCCAATCCGCTTCTCGATCTCTTCGGACTGGTTCCTTCTCTTCCCAAGAAGCTCGGGCACCTCTCGGGAGGCACCAAGCAGAAGGTCAACCTCTTGCTCACCTTCATGTTCGATAGTGAACTCTATATCCTGGACGAACCGACCACCGGGCTGGACCCCCTGTCGGTCCTTCAGCTCAAAGGGTTGATCGCCGAGCAGAAGGAGAAAGGGCACACGGTCCTCTTTACCACGCACATCATGAGCCTGGTGGAAGAGATCGCCGATGAGATCGTGTTTTTATTGGAAGGCAAGATCCACTTTCAAGGAAGTGTCGCGACTCTGTTGGGCCAGACCCAGGAAAGGAGCGTCGAGCGTGCGGTCGCTCGGCTGATGACAGGCGATGTTCAAAGTTCTAAAGTATAGTTTCTTCGATTTGATCCGTGGGCGCTGGAGCCTGGTCTACTTTCTCTTCTATCTGGTGTTGGGATTCTCGTTGTTGTTTCTCAACCAGGACCTACCCAAAGCGGTCATCACCTTGATGAACATCATCGTGGTTCTGACCCCTTTGATCGGTACCATTTTCGGGGTGTTGTACTACTACAACTCTCAAGAGTTTACCGAACTGCTGTTGGCCCAGCCGATCCCCCGG
Source organism: Vulcanimicrobiota bacterium (assembly GCA_041676625.1). Classification (GTDB taxonomy): domain Bacteria; phylum Vulcanimicrobiota; class Xenobia; order Xenobiales; family JADMJV01; genus JAEXNA01. Next base: position 38,635 of record JBAYRN010000013.1, on the reverse strand, counting down.
AGCCAGATCTTTCTGGGGCAGTATCTGGGGGTCGGAATCTCCCTGACCTTGAGTCTGGTCTTGGGCCTGGGGATCCCCTTTGGGGCCTACGGGTTGTTTCGCTCCAGCGCGATCTTCGACTTCATCTTGCTGCTGGTGGTGGGAGGGTTTCTCAACCTGATCTTCGTGGCCCTGGCCTACAACATCGCCCTGGCCAACGACAATAAGATCAAGGGGTTTGCCTACGCCATCTTGATGTGGCTCTTTCTGGCGGTCATCTACGACGGACTGTTCTTGATTTCACTGCTGGTCTTCGAGGAGTATCCTCTGGATAAATTTTCCTTGCTCGCCACCCTCTTGAACCCCATCGACCTGTCCCGCATCTTGATACTTCTCAAGCTGGATATCTCGGCGCTGCTGGGCTACACCGGGGCGGTGTTCAGGCAGTTCTTCGGAACCGGTGCCGGCTTGCTGGCATCCTTGGGCGTGCTGACCCTGTGGGTGGTGCTACCTCTGCTGAAGATGCTGCACCGTTTAAGAGATAAGGACTTTTAAGCTCAAACGGGAGTAGCCTCCGGCCGGATAGAGGGCCCGAACCGGGGGGGTGGTGGCTGATAGGGTGAACTTTCGAGTGACCTTCAGGAGATGCTCAAAGAAGAGGCGCAGCTCCAGTCGGGCAAGACCCGCCCCGGGGCAGACGTGAACGCCTGCTCCATAGAGCAGGTTGGCCGACTGGTCTCGATCCAGACGAAACCGATCCGCCTGTTCAAAGGCTTGCGGGTCGCGATTGGCGGCTCCCCACATGATGGTCACTTTGGCATCCCTGGGAAGCTTTTTTCCTCCCAGCTCCAGCTCTCGGGTCACTCGTCTCCGATTTGTCAACAAGGGTGCGTCCAGCCTCAAAATTTCCTCGATGGCAGCAGGCAGGTGGGCGGGATCTTGCCGGAGTTGCTCTTGCAGTTCCAGGTCTTGAGCCAGGTAAGCCATGATGATCCCTATCGAGCCGGCGATGGTACCCAGTTCACCCACCGTCCAGTTTCGAAAGATGCTGGTCAACTCGGCCTGAGTCAGGAAGCGGTCATAAATCTTCTCTCGCAGCAGGCGGGAGGTCACGGTGTTCGAGGGCTCTTCTCGAGCCCGGTCCGTCACCCGGGCCACCAGTCCGGCAAACTCGTCGGCTGCTTCGCGCAGGGCCTGGCGGTTTCCAGAGAGGGTGGCCTGCCGGCTCATTTCCAACCACTCTCGCAGCTCTTCCCGAATCTCCGGAGGCCAGCCCACAAAGGCGCACTGAGCCTGTAAGGCATATTCCCGGGCCACCGATTCCATGACTTCCACCTCCCCGGACGCCGGTAGGCTCGACTGCAAGAGAACTTCTACCAGGGAATGGCAGATCGGGGAGAACGCCTCGACCTGGTCCGGCTGGAAGTAAGGCTCGATGAGGGCGCGGTATTGGTCGTGCACGGGGGGGTCCATGCCGTTGGGGACGGCCAGATGCTTGGATACGGCGTTGCTGAAGCCAGCGTGATCGTGGATGACCCTGGTGATATCGGCGTGGTTGAAAACCGACCAGCCGAGATACTCGCTAAAGGCCACCGGACATTTGCCGCGCATAGCATCCGTAGCCCCTGTGAAGTCTGCCAGGACCTGGGGAGAGCGGGGGTCCCAGTCCTCGGTAATTGTTCTTTGTGATTCCATGAATTATCCTGGTGTGGGCATGAGTGCTCTGTCCGGAGTGGGACGCCGATGCTCCAATTTTTTTGCTTGTTCGAGTGCTAGAGCCAGTTCTTTCTGAAACGGGAAACTTCCCGGTTGATAGTTGCAGAAGGGGTCTTCGGCCATGGGGTCACCCAGCATCGCGAAGGCTCGAGAGCGAGAGCCGCCGCAGACGGAGCGAAATTCGCAACTTCCGCAGCGCCCCTTCAAGCGTTCGAGATCCCTGATCCAGCAAAAGAGATCGCTGGTCTTGTAGATCTCCGGAAGGGTCTGCCTTTTCACGTTGCCGGCTGCCATGGGGAGAAAGCCACTGGGGTAGACGTCGCCCAGATGGTTGACAAAGACGAAGCCGTTGGCCGAACCGATGTGCATGGGGGTCCGTCTCAGGTTGTTGCGGGCTTGCAGGTTTCGCTTCCGGGCAAACTCTTGAAACTGCCCGCTCAACTGGTGATAGAGGGGATCGAGGTCCTGGGTCAGGTCGTACTCGTTGGCCTGGGCAATGGCCCGCTGCAGTACGATGCGCTTGAAATGGTGCCCCTCGGTGGTCTTGATGTTTAGGTAGGGGGAGGCATCCAGTAAAAAGTGCATGACCGCCTCGCATTCGGCCGGGGTCAGGCTATCCATGGCGGTAGCGCGGCCGGTGGGAACCAGGAAAAAGAGGCTCCAGGTCATGACCTTTCGGTCCGAGATGATCTCGGCGATGTTGGCCAGGTCGTGCAGATTATGACGATTCACGGTGGAATTGATCTGCACCTTGAGGCCCACCTCCTGGGCTTCTCTCCAGGCCTGTAGGGTCAGCGCGTAGGAGCCCTCGACCCCCCGAAATCGATCGTGATCGGCAGCGTTGGAGGCGTCCAGGCTCAGCGAAATGACCTTGGCTCCGGCCTCTCCTAAGCGGGCCAGGCGGTCGCGAGTGACCAGAGGAGTGGCCGAGGGAGAGACTCCCGGCATGAGCCCCACGCTCTTGGCGTAGGCGACCAGATCGAAGAGGTCTTCGCGCTTGAAGGGATCGCCTCCGGTGAAAACCAGCAACGGAGCCGGTGCACCGAACGCCTTGACCTGGTCGATCAGATCTCGGCCTTGCTCAAAGGTCAATTGATCCTTGTGGTGGAGGGGTTGCGCACTGGCTCGGCAGTGCTGACAAACCAGGTCGCAAGCCTGGGTCACTTCCCAGATGACCATGAAAGGCCGGTCTTGTCGATCTTTGGAGGGGTAGCGGATAAGTCGTTTCACGGTGAGTACTCCCTACGATCCCGGCCCATCTTTTTCAGGCCCGGGTACTTTCAAAAATAAATCGTTCATGGGGCGACCAGCGCTCCATGAGCACGTTCTGAGCGTCGCGGTCGTCTCGCTCATCTTGCAGGACCAGGGTGCTGAGATCGATCATCGCTTCCTCGGTTTGATGAAGAGCCCGCAGGCTGGCCTCGTGACGTTCTTTGTGATAGCTCTCCAGCAGCTCCTGGGTGCCCCCGTCGGCGATCTTCGAGGCCAGCACGTAGGCGTCTTCCAGCCCCAGATTCATGCCCAGGGCGGTGGCCGGAGGGAAGGCGTGAGCGGCATCTCCGGCCAGACACACCTGACCTTGGTGAAACTTCTCGGCGATTCGCCGTCCCACCCGAAAACAGTGGAGATTGTCCGGTTCGGTTATCCCGGTGGGGAAGGGAACGACTTCATTGACCACGTCCTGAAAGTCGAGCAGGGTGGGAGGGGAGACCAGCGGGCCGTGCTCCACCCGGTCCGGATTGGGGCTGGGGGGAGCGGCCTCCCAGGTGGTTAGCCGGTAGCGGCCGGATTCTGGTAGGGGCAGAGCCACCAGGAGGTGTTCGGAACCCAGAAACTCAAACATCTCATTGGCTGGTAAGTCCCAATTGATGGCGAACTCTCCGATCGAGTAGATCCAATCCAGAGTCCGCCCGGGGAAGTCGATTCCTGCAGCCTGGCGCACTGAACTGTAAGGGCCGTCGCAGCCTGCCACGAACCGACACTCTACTCGGACCTCCTGACCCTGACTGGTGAACAGCGTGACCATGGCTCGTTCTGCTTCTGAATCTAGCTCCAGGCCGGCAAAACTGACTCCATAGCTCACGCTACATCCCAATTCTTCGGCCCGCTGCCGGAGTTGGGACTCCAGCACCTGTTGGGTGAGGATCCTGATGCCCGAATGGGTGAGACTGAGATCTTGGTCCGAGGAAGTGAAGGGAACGTAGCGGGAGCGTCCAGGACCGGCAAACAATCGGGTTCCTTTGACCTTGATACTCTGCTCCAGGCAGGGCTCGAGTACTCCTACCAACTCCAGTAGTTCCAGGCTACGGGGATTGAGAGCGAGGCCACCGATGCGGGCCAGTCTAGAGAGCTGTCGATCGATGACCACGCATTCTACTCCGCGGCGGCGCAGTTCCACCGCCAGCATCAGGCCCGCCGGGCCGGCTCCTACGATAAGAACATCTGTCTGCATTGTTTCACCTCCATATCTTTTAGAGATCTTTTGCAAGTTTGTCCTGAAAGCTCCTGGCCGTCATTGACCTAAATCAAAGGAGATAGGGTAGGTGGGGAGCATAATGAGCGTATGAATTTGGAATCCAGGGTGCGGCCGTGCGATGCCACGGAGATCCCCTTAAAGAGTTTTTTTCTAGGACCGCAAAGCGAAAACGCCCAGTGGCTCTTGAGTTCCGTGCAAGAAATGTTGGAGAGCTGGTTTGCCTGGCGCAAATCCTCCTTTTCTCAGGATGGCATCGCCATCAGTCGTACCGACCAGCTGATCCCGGAGTTTCAAACCCGCCAGGCCCGGACACGGGCCTTGCTGGCCGAACTGAGCCAGCGCCTGGAAAAGGAACTGCCCAAGTATTCCCCCCGCTACGTCGGTCACATGTTCAGCGAGATATCGCTGCCGGCCTTACTGGGGCATATCCTCACTCTGCTCCACAACCCCAACATCATCGCTCGAGAGTCGGCCACCGTGGCGGCCGATATCGAGAACGAGGCGATCGGGTCACTGGCCGGCATGGTGGGGCTCGGGTCTGCCCAGGGCCACTTCACCAGCGGTGGAACCGTAGCCAACTACGAAGCGGTGGTGCGAGCCTCGGCCCGGACCTACGCATGGCTTGCCGCAGGAGCCGTCCAGCGAGAGCGGGGAGAGGGCGAACTCTCGGCTTTTCAGGCGGCCCATCTGGGCTGGGAGGCCTATCAGGGTTTGCGAGAGACGATTTCCGAGAGTGAGCTGAGTCAATTCTTGCCGGAGTCGGTGGGCCCGTGTGCCGCGAGTCGGGGTTTAGGGAGAGCGTTTTCTTCAGATTTTCGTACGCCCGCATTGATCGTACCTCGCTCCGCCCACTACAGTTGGAGAAAGGCGGCACGCCTCTTCGGCCTGGGAGAGGCCAACCTCTACCACGTGGATTGCGACCGCAACAACCGTTATCAGGTGGAGGACCTGCGTGCTCTGTTGCGGCAATGTCAGGCCGCCGACCAGCCGATCCTGGCGGTGGTTTCGGTGGTCGGAACCACCGAGACCGGCGGGGTGGATCCGGTGGACGAGGTGGACGCGGTCCTGGAGGAGTGGCGAAGCGAGCGCGGGGTCCACATCTGGCACCACGTCGATGCTGCCTACGGAGGCTTTTTCTGCTCCTTACTCCGGGGTTCAGCTACGCCTCTCGAGCGGGAGGTGGAAGAGGTGCTCGATGAGCCCGTGAAGAGAGCCCTCAAGGCCCTGCCAAAGGCTCAGTCGATCACCCTGGACCCCCATAAACTGGGCTACGTTCCGTATTCTTCGGGTGCCTTTCTCACCCGGGACCAGCGTGATTATCGCTGCGTCCAGGTGCTGGCTCCTTATCTGGATTACGAAGACCCCCTGGCCGGCTCCCTGCTTAGCGGCGCCGGTCCGGAGCAGGCTGATAAAGGCCCCTTCACTCTCGAAGGCTCTCGCTCGGCGGCAGGGGCGGTTGCCACCTGGCTAACCGCCCGGGCGATCGGTCTGGACCAGGCCGGCTACGGAACGCTGCTGGCCCGTACCATTCGGCAAAAGCGCAAGGTGGAGGAGTGGCTGGCGCGACACCTGGGCAGTGCGCGAATCTATCCAGGCTGCGACACCAACCTTCTCTGCTTCTGCATCGCCGACCCCGGAGAGGCCACCAGCCTCAGCAACGAACGCACCCGCCGAATCATCTCTCGCCTGGCGGCCGAGTCTCGCTACTACCTGACCAAGACCGAGTTCCCCCTCGACTCCAAGATCTCTGAGGCCACCCGGGCCTTCATAAACCAGTGGGAAGCCAAAGTGGACACACCTCAGATCACGGTCTTGCGGATGTGTCTGATGAACCCGTTCTTCGATTCCCTGGAACTCGACATCGAGCACATCCGCCACTTCGTGGTCTCCATTTCAGAAGTGGCCGATTAGACCAGAATAGGCTTCCAACGATAGCCGAGGTCGTCAAGCAGACCTTTCCAGGTACCAGGCAGGGCCTGGCTCTCTTTACCGTCGATTCGAAAGCTGAGTGACCAGCCGGTGCTTTCCAGGACCGTTTTTTTGAGTTCTGTGAGGGTTTCATCCAGGGCCTCTCGGCAGGATGGATTCAGGTTCTCTCGACCGAGATTTTCGAGGAAGCCCCGGAGGTCCACTCTGGCTCCGAAAAGGTCCGGGCTGCGAGTTTTTTTAAGAGCGCGGTGGATGGCTTCAGAGGTGCCGCTATTCAGATCAGACCGGAGATTTCCGGCCAGGGTGTTGAGTTTGGGCAACAGGTTCTGGTGCAACCGGGCGTTATCCACCAGGGCCAGATGAGAGGTCGCATTTTTGCTTTCTTCAAAAGTGTGTTTACCGAGGTCCTGGGGAGAGCGGAAGAGTTTTTCGATGGGAAAGCCCTTCGACGGGACAGGCTGGGGTGAACAGACGACCTCTCCGGCTCCCGGACCGAGCTTTGCCAGGACCTCCAATTGAGCCGTGGTGCAGGCATCCAGCACGGTGAGATCGACCGGGTTATCGGTCAAGACCTCTCCGATCGTCGTTGGCGAAAAATGCGCGATCTCTTTATGCGACCCGTGCCCTGAGAAATAGGCCACCTGCTTGCTCTCGGGGTTGCTCCGCCTGGCCTCTTGAAGGGCATGCTCCAGTCGGGTCTGTAGGGCGCCCTCAGGGGCTGGTGGGCCGGGTTGAAAGCCGGGTGCGGTGAAGGCGGATTGGATCCGGCGGGCCCCGATAAGCACGGGTGGTAGAGCCGACAACCCGAGGCAAACACCCAGCCCTGGATCGAACTGCATCCCCACCGCAGTGCCCACGGCGGCCACGGCCGCTCCGGCAACCAGAAAGCCGGCTCCCTGGGCCAGGTTTTGGGAAAGGGTGCGACGTTGCCCGGTGGTATGGAGAGCGATCGATTCGGTCAACTCGGACTTCTTGAACTGGTCATAGCCCCGCATGACCGGAGGTTCGATCATCCGTGCGTTGCCGTCGAGAACCGCGGTTACGGCTACCGGGCGAGGGGATGATTTGGTTGATGCAATGTGCATATCACCAGATTAGGGGCCAAGCGTTAAGAGAATGTCACCAGATTAGAGCGCAAACAAAATCCTCAAGGCTTCATCCAATAACTCCATGGTCGTAGTATCCATCACACCACAAAGCCCGACCACGCGGTGGCGGCGGTCGATGGGGCGCGTCTGCAAACAATCGGCTACCGAGCGCTTGCTTAGACCATTCTCGCTAGTTGGTTCAACCACTACGTTGGTTTTGATGTTAGCCTTCTTCGGTGACCATTCGGTAAGAGGAACGACCTGTATGACTGGAACTCGACGATTGTAGTGATCGTTGGTCACTACTACCGCAGGACGAGTCTTGCCCGTCTCCGATCCTCGTGTTGGCTCCAGGTCCACGAGAATCACCGACCCGCGTCGGAGTTCCATCACTCAGGCCAGCGCTCCATGGCATCTTTGACCCAGGCCTGAGCTTCTAAGTCGGACTCATAAACCTCGGCACAAAGTATGGCAGACCGCCTCATCTCCTCATCATGAAACGCTTGCCGAAAATGCTCCAAGGCAGTACGAACGACTTCGCTCTTGTCTTTGAAGCCATATTCCCGATACTGATCAAGAAATGCCGATTGCTGCTCAGTGATACTAAATTTGGCCTGTAACATGCGACCCTATTTTAGGGCCCAAAACCAGGTCCGTCAAGGGGAAGCGAATTGAATATTGCCACCCGACTGACGGGCGAGGGGAACATCATCAAACTTGTTCATACTCTGGCAAGTGGAGTTCCGGTTTCAGGCGCTTTCTGGCGTCGCGCGGTCTATCGCGCAGCATGCGGCGAAAGAGCGTGATCTCTTGCTCGAAGAGAAATTTGAAGAAGAGTGCCGTGAGCGAATCGTGGAATAGCAGGTTGTCGTAAAACTCGGGAGCACGCTTCTTGATCTCCGGCAGCAGGTGCCAGGGCACCGAAGGGAAGTCATGATGCTCGTTGTGATAACCGACATTGAGGTTGATGATGTTCAGCGGCCCGTAGTAGCTGTAGGTCTCTTGCTGATCGTCGAGGACCAGGAAGTGCTCCTGAATCCAGCGAGCCCCCAGGGGGTGCAAGCCCACCGAAAACCAGAAGCTGGCCAGGAGATAAAGAAGAGCGCCGGTGCCCAGCCAGCTATAAACAGCCAGGGTTAGAACGACCTGAACAGCGATATTGAGGATGGCCCAACGATCGAACGCTTTGACATCGCTGGTGCGAAGAGTCCGCAAGGTCTGAAAAATCGGAAAGAAGAGCAGCCAGGTCGCCTTGCCCGGCGCGCCGCAGCCGATCAGCCGGGCCTCCCAGTGGCTGGGGAGATCAGCGTCCAGATCGTGGACTCCTTGAAAGGTGTGGTGCTTCAGATGGTAGTGACGAAAGGAAAGGGCGGTAGGCACCAGGGTGGGCAGGTTGGCGATCAGAGCCGCCACAAGATTGGCTCGGGGCGTCCGAAAGACCAGGTGGTGGGCCGCCTCGTGAATGCACACGAAAAGCGTGTGCGAAAGAAACGCCCCCACCAGGTAAGCGCTAAGGAGAATGACCGAAGGGCCGGAGTCCGCGAGTTGGAGGGCGATCAGAAACTGGATCGCGACGGCAGCCAGAATAATGGCGAACGTAAAAGGGTTTTTCTGTCCAAAGAGCTCTCGTAGCTCCGGGTGCGCTTTCAGGATCGCTCTGGTCCTACCACAGTGCGGTTCGGGACCCTCGGAGTAGACGAAATCTTGACTTGAACATACAGGCACGGCGAGCGCGTTCACGAGGGCGCGGAAGTTTCCTTTACCACGGTATTCAAAATATCATCAGAGTTCGTCGGGGTTGAGTCCCAACTCCCGGAGTTTTTCCGCCATCTTTTCGGCTCGGGCTATGGCTTCATCGGCACGGGCCTTCTCTTCATCGGCGCGCGCCTTCTCTTCATCGGCACGGGTCCTCTCCTCACTCCCAAGAGCCAGCATTTTACCGTCCAGGGTGGCCCATCTCAACCAGGTGGATTGGATGGCGCTGAACTCCCCTTCCCACTCCATCAGGCTCAGGCCTATTTCCGGGAAGGCGGTGTCCAGTTTTTCGATGTAACTAGCCCCACTGATCTGAAAGACCCGAATGGTGCGGCTGGAGAGATGGTGCTCGGGGTCGTAAATGACGTAGTAGGGCACCTTGATCTTGGCGTAATGTTTTAGGGCCTGTTGACATTCAGCTTTCTGTCGCCAAACTTGCCCATTTCCCATCTCCCGAAGCGAAACTTTCCTCAAATAGGTCCACTATTCCACAGAAAGTTCCACTTCGGGAGAAGAAAAATGTCCTGCGTTTGACTCCGAAAGCTGAATGTCAACAGGCCCTTTAGTTTTCGGGTGTCTTCGCCACCCTTTTTGTTGCTCACGATCTCGATCACGATGTCCGGGGGCTTTCCGAAGTTCCAGATGAAGTAACTCCGCCGCTCCTTCGCCATCACGTCTTCCGGCATTTCCACGCCGGTGGCAAGCATCACGTCGGGCACCACAGCCTCCTGGTCGATCCGCGAGAACACTCCGATATCGGCTCCCTGCACGAAGGGTTTTCCCTCTTCCCAGGACACCCGCAGGGCTTCGGTTAGAATGTCCATTTGGCGCTCTTGATAGAAATTATCCACCGGTTCGTCATTTTCCGTGGTGAGATGAGAAACGTCCAAATGGGTGACGATCCAGTCTTCCCGGTCTTCCACCGGCTCTGCCATGGGTTACTTTTTCCTTAGATCCTCCTGGCCGGTCAGAGTTGCCCTTCCTCGAGCCCGCAGGCCATGGCCAGGGCCTCCCTGGGTACGCCTAACTGTTGCAGGCTATCCAGAGATTCGCTGGTATCGCTTCCTCCAGCGAGTTGCGCGGCCAGCTTCAAGCAGGCTTCGGTTTGAGCTTTATCCACCTGGAGCCCTTCCGATAGCTGATGGATCTCTTGAACCTCATCGTCCGTCAGCTCTCCGTCCCAGTGACCGGTCAGGCACAGGTCCAGCAGCAAGCCGTACTTCAGGTTGGTGGTAGACAAACGGGCCAGCACGGCGCTCAGTTCGCTCTGGCCGGTGGTGGCGGCCATCACCGTGCCTCGGTTCAGGGGCCCTAACCCAAACTCCTCACTGAGCTTTCGCAGAGCGTAGATCTCTTCGGAGGTCACCTGACCGTCGGCTCCGGCCATGTGGGCCAGCATCACCAAGTAGTCCGTTCTTTCGGATTCATTAAAAAGTGTGGTCTGAGTTTTCATAGGGCGGGCTTCGGCTTTGTCGGCTTTGAACCTGCGAACAGGAATCGAGAAACCGCGAGGGAACTTCGGGGCACGGAGGTCAGTGTGTTCGCAAGAATTTCTAAACTAATCAAGGGCTTTTTTAGCCTCTTTATCAGCAAAGTGGAGCAGGCCAACCCCAAGGCCCTACTGGAAGCCGAGACTCAGGCCCTCCGGGAGGCCGTGGCTCTCTACAATACCAATCTGGCCAAGCAGGCCGCCATGGTGGAAAAGCTCAAGGGGCGTTCGGAGAAGCTCCGTAAGCAGATCGAGCTCACCACCGGCCGGGCCCGGGCACTACTGACCAGTGGCGAGCAGAAAGCCGCCGGACGATTGGCTCTGGAGCTAAAGAGCTTGAAGGCAGAGTTGTCGGATCTGGAGGGCCAAACCCAACAGGCCGATGACCTCTATCGGAACCTGTCCCGTCAGCGAGATGTTTACGTGCGAGACGCCAACAAGCGGATCGAGAGCATCAAAATGAAGATGAGCAAGGCCGAACTGGCCGAAGCTCAGGCCGAGTTAGCCGAGATCGCCACCGCCACCGCTTTCGATATCGCCGGATCCGGGGATACCCTGGCTCGGCTGGAGGAGAACCTGGATGAGCGGGTCGCGCAGGCTTCGGGTAAGGTCCGAGTGGCCGCCGACCACGCGGCCCAGGGAGACTGGGCGATCAAAGCCGAGGAAGAGGAAGCCCTGGAGGCCCAGGCCCTGGCCGAGTTCGCTTCGGCCATGGGTATTCACACGCCGAGCCCCCACGCCACTCAGTTCCTCCCGGCCGAGGAACTGAGAGACCTGGGGCCCACCCAGACTTACTAATCGGTGGATACGAAAAGTACGGCACTCCCCCCCTGGGCCGAGAGCGCTCGAGAGGTTTTTCGCGCCGGCACCTTGAGCCAGTTTGTCCTTCACGGAAATGTGCGGGACCTGGTGCACGCCGGGGAAGGCCGCTATCTCAGCCTGCACGACTTCCTGGGTGACGTACTGTTCGGCCGATTCGATTTGGTCGTTACCTTCAATACCGGTTCCGGCTTGCGGATCAGCAAGGGACAGGAGCACTTTTCCGCCTTTCAAAAAATCCTGTCGGAGTGGACGGCGTTCAGCAGCCAGGCGCTACCCCGGGACATCGTTTCCAGCCTCGAATTGCTGGATCGACTTCTGACCTATTCCCTTTGCCGAACCGTGGTGGAGGGCGGTAAAGCGGTTCGAAAGCCGCTCAAAACCGCCATCGTGCTGGACTTTGTGCAGTACATCGCCCCTAGCCAGAGCCGGGGTCCTGATTCGGCCACTCTGGTAAAATTGCTGGACTGGTCCTCCAATCCGACCTACCTCGATGGTCACCTGGCCACTGTCTTGATCACCGATTCGCTCAACGCGGTCTCCCGCGACCTGGTGGAAAACCCCTACAGCGCCAAGATCGAAATCCCCCTGCCGGGGGAGAGCGACTGCCTCGAATATTTAGGTAGCCTGAGCCGCGAGTTTCCGGGAGTGGAAAAGGTAAGCTCTTTGAGCTTGGAGGTGTTGGCCCAGCGAGTGGTGGGCCTGACCCTCATCAATATCCGCCACATGATGGCCCTGGCTGTGACTTCCGGGCGAGCCGTGGACAACGACTATCTGGCTCAGCGGCGCAAAGAGCTGATCGAAAAAGAGTGCTTCGGGTTGCTGGAGTTCGTGGAGAGCAAACGAACTCTGGCCGACGTGGCGGGCCACACCGCGGCCATCGAGTGGCTGCGTGCCGATGCCAAGCTGATCTCTCGCGGCGAAACGCGCTGTCTTCCCATGGGGTATCTCTTAGCCGGCAGGATCGGCACGGGTAAAACCTGGCTCACCAACTGCTGGGCGGGAGAGGTCGGCATACCGTTTGTCATTTTTAAGAACATTCGGGACAAATGGGCCGGAGCCACCGAGAGCAACCTGGAAAAGATCCTGGCCGTCTTGAAGGCGCTGGGTCAGGTCATCGTGTTTGTAGACGAAGCTGATCAGATGGCAGGCAAGCGGGGTGGAAGCAGCACCGATGGGGGGCTTTCAGGTCGGATCTACGGCATGCTGGCCAAGGCCATGTCGAATACCGACAATCGGGGCAAGATCTTCTGGGTGTTCGCCACTTCTCGTCCGGACCTTTTGGAGGTGGACCTCAAGCGTCCGGGCCGCCTGGATGTCCACATTCCCTTGTTTCCGCCTCAGACTCCCGAGGAGCGGCAGCAGTTGTTTCGAGCGATGACTCGGAAAGTAGGACTGCAGCCCGAAGATATTCCGGAGTTACCCGAGGATTGTTCGTTGAGTGGAAACGAGATGGAGGCTCTGCTGGTCAGGGCTATTCGAGTTCAGGCCCTGGAAGGGGGAGAACTGCCTGAGGTCATCGCCGAACAGCTGAGCCTGTTTCGACCCATGGCTCACCTGGATCATCTGGAGTACATGGACCTGGTGGCGGTCAAGGAGTGTACCGACGAGAGTTTCTTGCCGGCCAACTACCGGAAGATGGAATTGAGCGAACTGAACGCCCGACTGCAGTATTTAGAACAAGTGTTGAGGCTATGATCGACGAAACCATGGGGCGCGGGGTGCTGAAAAGTACCTTCGAAGAGGTTGGGTATGTCATCGAAGAAGACTTCCCTTTTCAAGTAGCAGGCCAGGTTATTCACCTCGATGGTTACGACCCCGCTCACAGAGTCGGTTATGAGTATGTGACCACGGCCTCGGGTGATCGGGGCCACCTCAGCAACGCCGTCCTATCGGAGTTGGATCGACTAAACCAGAAGCGGTTGGTTCAGATCCTACTGATCGATGAACTTCACATCTCCTCGGCAGAAGAACTGCGGTCAGCCTGTCGGGACTATTTGCAGGAGTTGGGGCTTGGCCGCTAGCCGCGAGAGTCGCTGGAAGGCTCGGGCGAAGGAGCACGAGCAGAGAAGCTCGCGGTTCTTGGAAAGCTATCAAGAAAATTCCACCCGACTTTTGATCGCCCTGGTACCTGACCTGGCTACCGCCACTCTGGCCTGGCTCCAAGAACTGGGTTTCAAGTTTGCCACCGGTTTTGCCGCCAGGATCGAGAGAGACCGCGTTCACTTGCAGACCGAGCTTAGCTCTCTAGAGGAGTCGACCTCCCCGAGGGATGGGGGAGAAGAGTTGGAAAAGCTTAGCGAACACTACCACGCCCTGCAGCCTTTTCTCAAGAAGTGCTTCAAGCATCCTCGCTTTGACCAGTTGCTCCTCGAAGGCTACGGGACTGACGACTACCCCAAGAAGTTCTGGCATCTTTCGTATTACGTGGATCGCCGGGCTGCTCGGGAGATCGAAGAGATGTGTGACGGACGCTCTTTTGCCTCGATCCGGCGGGAGGCTATCCAGGCTCTGGAAGCCTCCAAGGTGCTGGAAGACAGAATCGAGACCCTCAAGGAGCAACACCAACTCCAAGTGTCCACTGAAAAACGAAGGAATGCTCTGCAATCACGACTGGAAGGCCACGCTGAGCGCTGGCTCGTGACGGCCCGGCGGCAGTTGCTGGAAGAGCTGGAGGCCGACCCCGAGGTTTTTATGCAGACCCTTCTGGAGGCGTTCCCTCAACCTGCCTTCGAGTGGAGGCTGGCCCGGGAAGTCCGAGCCGAACATTCGAGTCTGCGTTCCCGATACCTCAATCCGGCCCGAGAGCTTTTGGACCAGAAGCAAGTCGCTCGCTTCGACCTCCTGTTGGAGGAGTACGACGAACGGCTCGGCGCATTGCAACGGTTCGACCAACCGGGTGCTCGGGCAGAAACGATCGACTGGAAGTCGGTCATCTACGGCCAGCCGGATTGATGTACCTAAAAGTGAGTCTTTTCCCTACGCTCGATCTCCAGTAGAAAGTTCGTAGCTTCCCGGGCCACCCGGCGTCGGCCGTGGTCGATCGCAAGTGCGTGCCCAGCGTCTTTCGAGGTTACGAGATGGGTACTGGTGTTTCCAGCGACTTCTTTGATCAAAGCGGCGTGTTCAGCTCCAACGGCGCTGCTGCGAGCTCCCTGAAAAAGTGCCAGCGGACAGCGGATCTCGGGGAGTTCACGGCGAGCCGCCTCTACCGTATCGTGGTAGGACTGCAAGAACGGTTCGGTCACCGTATGATGACAGCTTGCCATTCGCCACTCCCGAGCGAGGGTGCTTTGACAATCGGTAATAAAAGGAGTGGTCTCAAAAAGATCCGGGTACTCTTCTCCTTTTTTAGGAAAGAGTGTCTGGTCCAGGGGACGGATGGGAGTGGAAAGACAGAGCACGGCTCGGGGGTTGAGCTCGCGAGCCCCGGCCAGGGCCAGAGCCCCTCCCAGGCAATAGCCCAACAGGGCTACCGGGCTTCCGTCTCGGTGGAGGGCGGCGAAAGTGAGTCGCAGGGCACCCATCCAGTCTTCCTGCCGACAGGAACTCATCCCCGGGAAACGCTCGCCGTGGCCGGGGAGAAGGGGGGCCAGTACCTCGAAGCCCTGGGCGGCCAGTGCCATGCCTAGAGGTCTCAATTCTCGGGGAGAACTGGCGAATCCGTGCAGCAACAAGACCTTCAACCCCCGGGCGTTCTCGGGCCTGTATCTCCACGGTCCCCAGCGCGCCGTGCGAGCGGGGTGAGACGGTTTTTCCTCCGCTTCGCTCAGACCTTGGCTCTCAGGTCCACGTCTCTGAGGATCGTGCGATACAGTTCTCGAGAGGTCTCGAAGGCGGCTCCCCGGCTGTAGCCATCTTCGGAAAAAGTCTCTGGAGTTGGGAGAGGGATCTGGCGGCCGACCAGACCGTTGAGCGCGCTTTTGGCCGAAGGGGTTTCCGGTTCAGAATCGGTGGTTTCCCAGGTACGATAATCGGCCATGCGCTCTACCGTGACACGCCAGATACGATGGGCGCTGCGATCCTCTAGCCACCAGGAGTGCAGCTTGACCGATTCCGAGAATAAAAAGCGAGAGAGAAAGAGCGAGCGAGTGTCGTGGCTGTGCACCAGCGCCGGGTGCACCACTTTGGACAGGTATCGCAGATCGAGGTAGTCGGCCAAAAACACGAAAGCTTGATCCCTGGCACCATGGGCCGACACTTTTTCGATGCGATGTAGCTTGACTCCGGCAAACCGTTCCGCTAAGGTTGCCCCGCCGCCGTCTTCCGGAAAGGCGTCATCCGAGTAAAAGAGGTGGGTCTTAAATCCCTGCTCCTGGCATAGGAAGTTAAGCCAGTCCTGCAGAAACTCGGGGGCCACTACCGGTTTAGTTACGATGTGTACAATATCTAGCGAGGGTAACACGGGATTGGCCGTTCATCTCGCTTAGGGCAAGGTCCTTCCATGAAATTTGCGACAAAACAAAGATTACTTCTGGGGATAGCGGTCCTGCTGATGTTTACCCCCACCATTTTATACAGCGCGGGCATGCTGGGGCGCGCACCCCTCTACGAAGGGGACGTCCGCAAGGAGATGACCTGTCTGACCTGCGGCGGCTTTGGAAAAGTCGACGAGGAGAAGTGTGATACTTGCCGGGGCCGGGGTGTGGCCGAGTTCATCGTGCCCGGTCCTAATCGCCCCCTGCAGTTGGTTGGGACGGTCTATAGCCCCTCCGGTGAAACCATCAAAGGTGCCGAAATCGCGGTGCGTGAGGGGGGCGATACAGCAGGCCAGGAGGAGAGTCTGGAACTGCTATACGTGACCAACGACGACGGCCAGTTCGGAGTCAAACTTCCCCCCGGCGAATACGTGATCAAGGCCCAGGCCGAAGGAAACGGAGTCGCCGAGGAACAGGTCGTGGTGACTCAGGTCGCGGACCCGCTACCGGCTACCAAGCTGGAAACTCTGCACCGGCTGGAAAAAGAATTCAGGCTTCAATAGTCTGCCCTAATCCTCTCTTATTTGGAGGCATCGCTCAAGCCGAGGCGAAGCCCCTTCTATGATAAGTACAATCGTAGCTCTCTTGCTGTACTTCGGGATCGCTTTTGTGCCCAAAGTACCCTGGTATGTGAAGGTGATCTTGCAGATCATCATGGGCTTGGTCATCTATTTCGTGTTCAAGGAGCACTCCTTTGAGCTTCCCATGGGAGACAAACTCCCGATGTCCAGCCTCTTTGGCGGAGATGCCTACGACTTGAACGGCGGGCTCAATAAGTACGCATTCGGTATTCTGGGCACCGTGCTGGGGCTGCTGGGTACTGCGGTGGCCACTGTGATTTACGCCCTGCTGGGCAAGAAGAATGCGGACAAGTAAAATAGGATTAGGAAGGTCAAGATGCAGCCACACGCATTAAAAAAGATCAGACAGCGTCGCCGGGAGAAGGTCACCGCATGGCACTGGCTGGCCCTGGGTGTGGGCACGGCGCTCGTGCTCACGGCGTCCTTTACCACAGCCTATCGATGGCTCCAAACCGAGGAAGAAGAATCGGACCCCCGAGCAGAACAGGTCCAGGAATTGTTGAAAGAAGCGGAGCGGTTGCTGGCTCAGGGGCGGGGTTCTAGCGGCGAGTGAACATACTGGTCACCAATGACGACGGCATTGAGACCGAAGGTATTCGAGCGCTGAGCACGGCTCTCACCCAACTAGGCAAAGTGACGGTGGTGGCACCCCGAACCGAACAGAGCGCCGTGAGCAGGAGCATCACCTTTCGTTCTCCCTTGAGAGTCGAAAAAATGGACTACCCTCTGAGCGGGTCTTACGCCGTGTCCGGCACCCCTTCCGACTGCGTCTTCATTGCCTTGCACCATCTCCTGGAAGATCCGCCCGATCTGCTGGTCTCGGGGATCAACACCGGGCCTAACATGGGGGATGACATCCTGTACAGCGGCACCGTGGCGGGCGCTCTGGAAGGCGCCCTGAACGGGGTGAGGTCGGTGGCCGTGTCGGCCGGATCTCACCACGGCCAGAGGTACGACACGGCGGCTGACTGGCTGGTCAGGTTTCTGAAAGAGCAGAACCTCGAACTCCCTCCAAAGACCTGCCTCAATGTCAATGTACCCTGCATCGATGTGGAGCAGTTGAAAGGTTGGAAGTACACCTTCCAGGGCCACACCCACTACGCCCAGTCGGTGCTGAAGCGCCAGGATCCGTGGGGGAGAGAGTACTACTGGCTGGGCGGCAAGCTCTCCGAGGGTCTCCCCAAAGAGGGCAGCGATATGGAAGCCGTTTCCCAGGGCTATGTCTCTGTCACCCCACTGGGGCTGGATCTCACCAATCATAGCTATTTGACCGAAGGAGCGCGAAGCTGAATGGAACAGGAACTGGCCATCCCCTTTATTCCCGACATCCTGGATAAAGTGGCAAGCGAACTCAAAGCCCGTCATCAGGCGGGATTTCTCTATTTCGACGTCGTGGACTTCCTCTCCATCCGGGACAAGTACGGCCGAGAGAAATCAGAACAGATCCTCGATTCCATCCGCTCCACCTTGCTGGGGCAAAGGGGCAGGCTGTTCCGGGATGAAGACCTCGTCGCCTGCGGGGGAGCGGCGTCCGATTTTTTTGTGGTATTTCTCTTTGCTCCGCCTCGCCGAAAGGAAGCTTTCGCCACCTCCGACCTTAAACTGATCGCCACCCGGGTGACCCAGAAGCTCCACAACGAAATGAACGACCGGGCCGTAGAATTGGCGATCAACGAACGCCTCGACATGCGCAGCGGCTACACCGTGATCGACCACGACCCCGAACTTCCCATCAGCCGCTTGGTCTACGAGGCGCGCAAGGAGGCAGCCCTCAAGAGTCGCCTGGATGAGATCATGGTCAGCTTCGTGGCCAACGTGAGTCACGAATTGCGTACCCCGCTGACCTGCATCAAGGGCTACACCGAGACGCTCCTGGAAGGAGCCATGGAAGATCCGGAACTCACCCGGCGTTGGTTGGGGACCATCTACACCGAGACCCAGCGCTTGGAGCGATTGATCAAAGACCTGCTGGATATCTCCATGATGGAGGCCGACCAGGTAGACTTGAGTCTGAGTCGCTGCAATTTGAGGGATCTCGTCCAGCACACCGTCTCGGTGCTCACGCCCCGGGCCGAGAGCCAGAACATCAAGATTCACCTCGAGCTTCCGGAGACCGCGCCGGAGTGGATCCTGGACCACGACCGAATCTCTCAGGTGCTGCTGAATCTGATCGACAACGCCCTCAAGTATTCCGAGAAAGACACCAACGTTCACGTTCGGCTTTACTTCAGCGCCGAGCGGGCCACCATCGAGGTGCAGGATGAGGGGGCCGGCATCAAGGAAGCTGAATTGGGCAAGATCTTCGAGCGTTTCTATCGGGTCGAGGAATCCAGGGCGACCCGTTTCGGGGGCCGGGGGCTGGGACTGGCTATCGCCAAGCACCTGGTGGATGCGCACGGGGGTGAGCTGAATGTGAGCAGTGCGTTTGGGGAGGGTAGCAAGTTTACCATGACCCTGCCCCGGCAACTCGACTGGGATGGGGATGATGACTGACCTGTCGTTTCCTCGCTACCGAGTCTTGGATGTTCCTTTTAATCCTCTTACTCGCCAGGCGACCCGAGAGTTTTGCCTGCGGGCGGTCGCTTCGGATCGCTTTCACCTGATGGTCACCCTGGGCACGGAAATGGTCATGAGTGCTCAGGTCGACTCGGAATTTCGGCAGGTCGTGGAGCAGGCCGATCTGGTCGTCCCTGATGGAATCGGAGTGGTCCTGGCCTCGCGCATGGCGGGACTGGAAGCCCCCGAGCGGGTGACCGGAGTGGAGTTGGTGCAAGAACTGGTAGAGGCCGCTCAAGAAAAGACCGGATTTTTCTTTTACGGTTCGGCGCCCGGAGTGGCCGAACGAGCAGTCTCCAATCTTCAGAATCAGGTCAAACCGTTTTCCTGTGTCGGGGTGGTGGACGGCTACGTACAAGACCAGGAACAGGTTTTGCAGATGATCGAAGCAGCTCGTCCGCAGGTTCTTTTTGTGGCTCTCGGCTGTCCTCGGCAAGAAAAATTTTTAGCGACCAACCGAGAACGACTGGAGCGAAGCGGGGTGCGTCTGGGGGTAGGGGTCGGCGGCAGCTTCGATGTTTACGCCGGTACGGTCAGCCGGGCCCCGGAGTGGGTTCAGAAGTTTCATCTGGAGTGGTTCTATCGGTTGCTCAAGCAGCCCGGTCGATGGCGGCGAGCGTTGGCCCTCCCGCGCTTTGCGTTTCAGGTTCTTCTGTCGCCCCGGCGGGCCGTGAGGAGGGTTTCGTGAAAGCCATGATCCTGGCGGCAGGAGCAGCCACCGGACTATACCCCCTGACCTACACCCTGCCCACGGCACTGGTACCGGTCTTAAATAGACCGTCGATCGAGCATCTTTTGGATTGGCTCGCCCTCCACCAGGTCGAAGAGGTGGTCATCAATCTGCACTACCTTCACGCCTCGGTGCGGCAAGCTCTGAAAGCGCGCATGGATTCAGGGGTGCAACCGGCCATTCACCTGACGGTCGAAGCAGAACTCTCAGGGACTGCGGGCGGAGTGGCCCTGGCCCAGGACCACTTTGACGATACCTTCTGCGTGGTGGGAGCCGACTGCGTCACCGATCTGGACCTGCAGAAGATGCTGGAGTTCCATCGTAGTAAGCGCGCTCTTTGCACCATCGCCGGTGTTCCTCGAAAAGAGGAGAGGCGGTTCGGTTTGATGGAGGTTGCCAGTTCCGGTCAGGTGATGCGGTTCTGCGAAAAGCCTAGCCAGGCCGATTCCAAACTCGATTGGGTGAATACCGGGATTTACATCATCGAGCCGGATATTTTTGACCGTATTCCCGATGTTCGGCCTTTCGACTTCGGCGATCACCTCTTTCCCACCCTGGTCGGTAGGAGGGGGGGAGTCTTTTGCTATCAAGCTCCCGAGGGTACCTTTTGGAACGACATCGACGAACCGCTGGCTTATCGCCGGACCCACCGGACGGTGCTGCAGGGGCAAGGCCCGCTGCTGGTTTCCGGCCAGGAGATCAGGCCCCAGGTCTTCGCCGGGGAGGGGTGCGAGATCAGCCCGGAGGCGATCATTGTGCCTCCGGTGCAGTTCGGGAAGCAGGTCGTGATCCGCAAAGGCGCTCGTATCGAAGGGCCGGTTGTTCTGGGGCGAGGAGTCCTGGTGGGTGAAGACGCCCAGGTTTCAGACAGCGTGATCTGGCAAAATACGGTCATCGAAGATGGCGCCAAAGTGAGTTCCAGCCTGATCGGTTCATCCTGTCACCTCTATCGCGACATGGCTTACGACGGGGTGTTGCTGGCCAGTGGCGCGAGGTTTGAAAGGAAGGGCATCTCATCGGACTAGGCGGATTATTTGGCTCGGTGCTTTTTCCGGCCGCTTGCCTTGGCTGTCAAGCCGAAGGGGGCTATCTTTGTGATTCTTGCCAAAAAGATGCCTTTGATGTTCGTCACTCCAGTGTCAACGGCCACACTCTCTGGTCGGTTGGGCCCTACGACGGACTCCTCAAGACCTGCATCGTGAGTGTGAAAAAGCGAGGACACAAGGCCCTGGCCAGAGAGCTCGCTCGACTGGCCGCCGAAGCGTTTCTGGAGAAATTTCCGCACCTTGGGGCGATCCAGGCGGTGATGGCCGTTCCCTCTTCCGAGCAAGGCCAGAAGTTCCGAGGATTCTCCCTCTCCCAGATGGTCGAAGAGGCGTTGTTCGCGCGGGGCGGATGGGAGCCGCTTCCAGCGGACCTGCGGCGCTGCTACCGAGCCATGTCCAAGAGCAGCCAGGGGATGGGTCCTTCGGCCCGGATGGCCAGGATGCACGGAGACAAACTCGAGGCCCATCCGGCCGCCCAAGGCAAAGGTCTTTTACTGGTGGACGACGTGGTGACCACCGGGGCAACTCTGTTTCGCTGCCTGACCCAGGCCGAGCAACACGGCTTCGAGCCGATCTTTTGCTTCGCCCTGGCCGAACACAGGCCTTAGGGTTGCAAGAATTCGGCGACGTCCTGACAGACGGCTTCCCCCTCCACATCGCATAGCAACTCGTGAAACGACTTCTTGTAAAGATACTTGCGGCTGATTCCCGCCGCCAACTTTCGCTCTAGAATTCGCAGAACCACCGGGGGGATGATGGGATCTTTTTTCGAGTAGTAGACGGCCACGGGGCAGTTGATGAGAGCCAGGATGTCTTCGGCCACCCGGGTCAGGGCAAGAGTCTGCTCAAACGCTTCGATGGGGAAGTGGGGGTAGTTGTTGATGCTGCCCAGCAGTTCAGGATCGGCGAACTCTGGCTTACCACTCCAACTTACATAAACCTTCTTAAGCAGTGGGATGGCGTGAACCAATTTAGAGCGGAATCGAAAGGCCGGTGCTAGCAGAGCGAGCCGATGCACCTTCTGAGGAAACTCCGCAGCCAGGATACACCCCACCAGGGCCCCCATAGAGAGTCCCGCTATCACGACCGGGTCATCATCTTTAGGGGCAAGCTCCAAGAAAGCGGCCCGGGCGTCGGCCACCCAGTCGCGCCAATGGACCCGGAATAGATTCTCAGGTACCGACCCGTGCCCTCGTAATACCGGCATGGACACCTTGAGACCCTGGGCTTCCAGGGCGGTTTTAAGAGGGTTCACGGTTTCCAGAGAACCGGTGAAGCCGTGTAGGACCAGTGCTTTCATAACCAGCCCTTTCGAAACTAGTGCATCGTCAACCTTTGGAGTTCGGTTGAGAGTGGCCAGACGCGATTTCTATCTAAATCGATTTGAGCGCGCGTATCGGGAATACGTAAGCGAAAATCGATGACGATAGAATCGATGGCTGGTCGCTCTCGACCGAGTTTTTAAGGTTGACGATGCACTAGTGCAAAAAATCTTCCACCGGCCTGGAGAAGGTGATTTTTCGAAGGAAAATTGTTAACAGAATGTAAACTTCCTAGAAGGGACTTTACCAGAGCAAATCTCGCGTGAAATACGTATTGAGAACTTGATTTGAGGAGACGAATAGAGCATGGCGATCATTCACGGCAACGCATTTTTCCAAGGGCATGTGTCCCAGGGTGGTTGGGGTAACGGCTTCGGCGGCTGCTGCAACCGAATCCTCGGGCCGCGTAACAGGGGGCTGATCGGCGGCTTAGCCGGCGGCTTGATCGGAACCATTTTGGGTGGCGGCAATCCGTTTATGGGTCTGGTCGGAGCCGGTATCGGCGGTCTACTCGGTAACCTGCTGGGTCACAACCAGGGCCATTACGGACACCACCACCATCCCCATCACGGTCACGCGCCGTGCTACCCTCCGGCTCACGGACACCACTTCGGCGGACCTCACCTGGGAGGCTATCACTGCCCTCCTCAACCCGGCTGCCACCACGGCCAACCCCACTGGTGCCCACCGGGTCATCACAACCACAACCACAATTTCAACTTCGGACATCACTGCCCGCCCAGCCGCTGCTGCCATCCGCAACAACAGCACTGCCACGGCCGTGGACAGGGACAACTCTGCCAGGAGAAAGATGGTAAGCCGATCAGCTACACCACCAGCGGTGGTTACCAGGTGACCGTGGATAAACACACCATCAGTGTCAAGGACCCTTCCGGCAAGAACGTCCTGAAGCACTGGGGCGACCCCCACGAAAACCTCAACGGCAAGCACCTGAAAGACTGGCAAGGCAAACAGCGGACCGTGGTTCTGGGTGACGGCACCAAGATCACCATGAGCGCCGACGGCCCGAAGGGTGTCACTCTCAACACTTCGATCTACGACGGCAACCAGAACGTCCAGATCAAGAACGCTGAAAACAAAGTCTGGAACCACAGCTTCAACCCCTACGACACCATGATCCGCGAGAGAAACCAGCACGACGGTGAAACGGCTTTGTTTTACACCAACCATCGCGGTCAGGGCGTCTACAACAACATCTACATGGAAGACCAGAATTTCGGGATTTCTCGTCTGTATCAACAGATCGGACGAACCGGTGGGTACCTCAATCCTGGCAAGGTGCATGACTTCTACGAAGATCCCACTCACGCCAACACCTGAGGACCCAGAGACCTGAGCAGGTAAGGGTGAAGCCGTGGGCAACCACGGCTTCTTTTCATGATTGGGGCAAATGTGTAGGGTTTGCTACGGCGGCATTCGAAAGGGATTTTCATGGATGAGGGCTTGGTTAATAAAATCGCTGAATGGTCTAACGGAAAACTCGATGATGAGCAGTTTCTCATCGCCGTCGAGGGGTCACGACCGGCGCTTGAAATGCATCGCAATGAGTTTTCGAGAGTCGTTGGAGAGTTGAATCCCCAGCAGGGGGAGGCATGTCAGGAGTTGATCTCCTTTGTCATGTTCCTGTTGGACGATATGACGGCAGCCCTGGACCGCATCGTGGACGCCGTGAAGGCCGACGATCGTAATACCGTGTTCGTGGCCGGAGACGCGGTGGCCAGAAATAGTTTTCAACTGAACCAGGCCCTGGTCCAATTCCGCAACCACGCATTGCTTGCCCTGGGCCCTTCCGATATTCCGAATTTGAATCTACTTCTGCAACGGCGGGATGAATTCATGGAAGAGCCCAGCGATCAGACGGTGGCTCTCTTTCAGGAAGCGATCGATGCCGAGCGGATCCTCACCTACCACACCCTGTCCGATCTGGGTAAGGAGCCAAAACTCCCCGAGGTGTCAGCTTTGATCAACTCCTTCAAAGCCCACATGGCCTCGCTCAATAAGCTGGCCGAAGCCCTGGAAGCCGATGGGGACGACGCCGATTATGAAGAACTTTTCGAGCCCCTTGAAAAGAGCTTCTCAGAGCTTCGAGAGTTGGTACCGGTGGTGCAGATGAAGCTCCGCACCACCGGCAAGACAGATTTCCCGGATCTGAACTATCTGCTGACCCTGATCGACGATCTGGCCGAAGGCAACATCGGTGATTCTCCGGTGATCGAAGCACTGGAGGCGGTGGATGAGTCTTTTACCAAGAGCAAGGAGTTGATGGCCCAGGCCGCCGGCAGTTTGGAGTCGACCCTGGCCAATGATGAGGTCAATGCGATCTTGGAGAGCTTTGAAGAGTTTGAAGAAGGCATGGAGGCCATCTACAATTTCTTCGAGCAGCGCGACCAGGACTGGCTGACCGAGGGGCGTGGATGCCTGCTGGACTTTGCCAAGCGCTTCTCCGGCCACCAGAAGCGTCTCAAGGAGATCGAGGAGCAGCAGGGGCAGGTTTTGTGCCCCATGTGTTCCACCCCCAACGAAGTCTCCCGGACGCGTTGCTCTAACTGTGGTGGACCCTTACCGCAGAACGTGGCTGCGGCCACCACCAGCACCTTTGAGACCCAGGAAAAAAGTGGACTCGAAAGCCCCGGAGATTCAGGGGTTTTCATCACCGCGAACCTGGCCAAGCTTTATACCGCCGTCAACGGGGTGGCCGACGGCACTATCGATCACCAGGGGTTCTTGGATGAGGTGGCCAGGTTCGAGTCGGTGCTAGAAGCCAACGTCGGGCAACTTCCGGCAGAACCGGAAGTGGCCTCCGAGCAGGAGCAAGCCGCGATCAGCAAACTCTATGATGGCTTCGAAGAGGCTATCGAGAAATTGCGAAACGCTCTGGAGCTCATGAAGACCTTCCCCACCAGCGGAGACGAGGAAGTCCTGGCAGAAGCCGTGCGTAAGGTGGATGAAGGCTCCAGGCTTCTGGCAGCAGCGGGAGAAGCGGTTAAAGCTTCGCCTTGATCTTGGCGGCCAGGGCCTTTCCGTCGACCGGGCGCCCGGCAAATCTTGCCTGCAAAGCTTTCATGACTACGCCCATAGACCTGGGAGAGCGCTCGGCTTGCGGGATTTTGGCCACTTCTTCGGTGATGGCAGAATCGATCTCTTCTTCCGATGGGGGAGGAGGCAGGTAGCCCTCCAACTGTTCGGCTTCCCAATCTTCATTCAGGGCGCGATCCTCGGCCCCGCCTTGGCGAAATCCGGCGGCAGCTTCACGGCGTTGCTTGATCATTTTGAGGAGAATTTGTACCTCGACTTCGCCGCTCAGAGGGCCTTCATCGATCTCTTTTTTCTTGAACTCCGCCTTGACCGAACGGATCAGGGTTAGCTTCTCCTTTTCCTTGGCTTTCATTGCGGATTTCAAGTCGTTATTTAGTCGTTCATTCAGGCTCATGGCACGGGTTTTTTTCACCGGCCCGGCTTTCACCTCTAACAGTAAAAGCGGATATACCGTCGCATCGCCTTGCGGTAGCCGTCGTCTGCCACCAGACCGAAGCGAAACTTCATACTCTGCACCACCCGGAGCATGGAGGGAGCGGGTAAGGGGAAGACCGAGGGTAGATTCAGACGCGGTTGACGGCTGGAGCGACCGGCCAGGTAAGCCTCCAACTCTGAGGTGTCGCGCAGGCTTTGGAACTGCTCCCGAGAGACCCGGTTGACGGCCCTGGCTACCTCCATCCAGTAGGTGAGAGAGAGGTGGGAGGAGAGCGAGCCCAGCGCCCGGGGAGAGACCACCAGGAGTACCGCCAGGATCATCCGTTTGTTTTCCCGGCGCAGCGCCTCCACCAAAGCGCGCGGATCGTTCTTTGCCCACTCGTCGAAATAGGCGCTGGTGGCCGAGAGTGATTCAGCCTGGGCGGCATCGTCGATCCTCAGCATGCACTCGAATATATCCAGCCAGCGGGTACTGTCCCACAATCCTATCCGCCCCTCCGGGTCGACCGGGGCCCATAACGGGTGGTTGGCGCGCCTCAAGATAATGGGTAGAGCTTCCTCGATTGACACCACGTTATAATACTACAACCTTTGAGCCAGGACGACCCGATACCCCTGGTCTTCGCGGAAGAGAATCACCGAGCCGCGGAGCGCCGTGCTATTTTTCGGTCGTTTGAAGGCCAGTTTGGCACGGACCTCCGGTTGCGAAAACGGAACTCCTCGAGCCAGGTATTCATATTCGCTCCAACCGCTGGAGGCGATCTTCTTTTTCAAGATCTTCCAGTTCAGGGGGAAGGTGTCCAGGATCTGAAAACTATCCGCCGAGCCGTCTCTGATGGGGTCGGGACCGACCAGGTAACCGATCTTCGGGTGCACCACCCCGGAGTGGGTGAGATGGGCCAGGCTGTCTAAAGCATCGGCCCGGAGGATGGCGGGATCGGGGTTATGGAGATACAGCCCCGGGGATGGCTGGCAAGAGGGTATAGCCCGCCCGAGGGGCTCATAGACCAGGGGCTGCTCGTTCTCTTTGCCGAACAAAACAGCCCGCTTCTTCTGTGCGTGCTGGTGGCCGAGCAGTAAAAACGCTTCTTTGAGATGGCCTTCTATGGACAGGAAGGTCAACTCCCATGGGCCCTCGGGTAGCTCCGTGAGTCCGGGAGCGCACTTGATTCCCACCCTCTGAAAGCGCCCTTCCCGGAAGCAGCGATCGACCTGGCTGAGGGGAGGCAGCCATTCTTCAGGTCGGTTGAGTCGTACCCCGTCTCGGCGCGCCGGGTCTACGTAGAGGGTGTCCCCCTCCAGGTCTTCACATTTCACTTCTCGATTCTCTACCAGACTTCCCGGAAAGCCGAGCCGGGAGAGGTTGAAGCGGCAGAGTTCGGCGCGCGCCGGGCACCGTTCCCAGGCCGATACCTGGAAGTGTTGGGAAAGAAAAACGGTGTCCCCACCCAACCCACAGCCGAGTTCCGTGAGTTCTCGGCTGCCACCCCGTAGGTGTTCGGCCCGCCAGCGGGCGATGCGAGAGTCGGAGGCCTGCTCGGCTGGTTCCCGGGAAAAGAGCCACTCTTTGGACCGCCAAAATTTGTGGGCAAAGCGCAGGCGGGTGGACAGACAATCTAGGATGGCAAGACACTCTTCAGACGAAAAAAGCCTCTCAAGAAATCGCCGAACCTCCAGCACGGACGAACCTTCCGAGAGCATGACAAAGGCCTCCGACAGAGGCTGGGTGTCGGCGTTGCGGACCAGAAACTTGGCCTGTGCCGGGGTCAATTCACCTGAGAGATGGAGCGAAAGACGAGGTTAGGATTCTTGTCCTTGGCGTAATCCAGATCCCAATTCCCTGGAAAGAGGCAAACCGATTTCTCCCAAAGATCGGTACAAACCAGAGTCTGACGAGAGCCGGAAAATGCTTCCACGTCGTCTTCACTGCCCTCCAACCAGCGGCAATGGGTGTAGGGTAGCCGTTCGTAGTCGATCTCCACCCGGTAATCGTTTTTCAGGCGGTCTTGAACGACCTCGAACTGCAACACCCCAACCGCTCCGATGATGGGATCCCGGGTGTAGCTGTCCTTGGGGAAGAAGACTTGAATCGCCCCCTCCAGACAGAGCTGATCCATGGCTTTGAGAAAGTGTTTGCGACGAGAGGGGTCCTTGATGTTGATCCGCGCGAAGTGTTCCGGGCTGAAGAGCGGCATGGGTTCGAACTTCACCGGCTCCCCTTCGCACAAGGTGTCTCCCAGGATCAGGTTGGAGCTGTTGGTCATGCCAACCACGTCTCCGGCATAAGCTTCCTCGACGATCACGCGCTCCTGGGCAAACAACTGCTGGGCATAATTCAGCTTGATCTCCTGGCCGGTTCGGGTGCAGCGGGCTTTCATACCCCGCTCGAAGCGCCCCGAACAGATCCGCAGAAAGGCCACCCGGTCTCGGTGGCGGGGGTTCATGTCGGCTTGGATCTTGAAGATAAAACCCCGGAACTTGTCATCGGTAGGGGAGACCGTACCAGCTTCCTCGGTCAGGCGCGCACCGGGAGGTGGAGCCAACTCTAGGAACCGCTCGAGGAAGAGTTGGACGCCGAAGTTGGAGAGGGCGCTGCCGAAAAAGACGGGGGTCACGAGACCCCGGTCGAACTGTTCTCTGGTCAGGGCGGCCCCTGCTTCGAGCAATTCCAACCCGTCGATAAACTCCTGGTGGGTCTGCCGGTCGGTGAGGGCGGCCACCGCTGCAT
Source organism: Vulcanimicrobiota bacterium (assembly GCA_041676625.1). GTDB lineage: Bacteria > Vulcanimicrobiota > Xenobia > Xenobiales > JADMJV01 > JAEXNA01. The sequence continues at coordinate 10,451 of JBAYRN010000013.1, read as the reverse complement.
CCTTGGGGTCCACCACCTCGGCGGTGGCCTTCTTTCCACCGTGGGCCTGGCGCTCGAACAGATGCAGTTGACCGGACTCCCGATCGTAGACCCCCCTGAACCGATCACCGTTGCCCAGAGGCCAGTTGGCGGCGAAGGTTTCCAGGCCCAGTGTCTTTTCGATGTCTTCCAGCAGTTCGAACGGGTCTAACGAAGGCCGGTCCATCTTGTTTATGAAGGTCAGGATCGGGATCTGGCGTCGCTTGCAGACTTCAAACAGCTTCACGGTTTGCTCTTGAATACCCCGTGCTGCATCCAGGACCATCACGGCGGCATCGGCGGCCAACAGCGTGCGGTAGGTATCTTCACTGAAATCCTGGTGACCGGGAGTGTCCAGGAGGTTGATCCGATAGTTCTGATAGTCGAAAGAGAGGACGGTGGAAGTAATGGAGATGCCCCGCTCCTTTTCCATCTCCATCCAGTCGGACACAACGTGGGTTTGCTTTCGACGAGCTTTCACGGCGCCGGCCATCTGCACGGCTCCTCCGTAAAGCAATAACTTTTCCGTGAGTGTGGTCTTACCCGCGTCGGGGTGGGATATGATGGCAAAGGTGCGCCGGCGCTGCACCTCTTCGGCCAGGGTTCGGGCCGCTGCTTTGGTTTCACTCATTCAGCGAATCTACCACCGCAGCCGGGAACTCGTCAACGGGGAAGGCCCTGGGAGAGATGAGAAGAAAACAGGGGCCGAAGCGAAATTTTCGGAGGCATGATAATGAGCAGGCAAAAAGAGATTCAAGGGGTCCTCCTTCATCTAGTTGAGCCGGATGTGCTCACCATCAAATGGGTGGGACAGCGGGAGCTTCTGACCCAACTGCTGGCGGCCTGGACGGTGATCGAAGAGGGAGACCTCCCTCTGAACCCCAGATTGCTGGGCAAACCCGGGGTCGGCAAAACCACCTTGGCTTACGCAGCCGCCCGCTCCCTGGACCGTCAGGTCTACATCATGCAGGCCACCATGGACACCCGGCCCGAGGATCTGATCGTCCTACCGGTGGTCGGGGAGGATCAGAAGATCCGCTACGTGGCTTCACCGCTGGTGACCGCCATGATCACTGGCGGGGTATTGGTGCTGGATGAGGGCAACCGCATGAGCGAGAAGTCCTGGGCTTCCCTGGCACCGCTCTTGGACGCCCGTCGATACGTGGAGTCGCTGGTGGCCGGGATCAAGATCGAAGCCCACCCCGATTTTCGATTCGTGGCCACCATGAACGAGGATTCCAGTACCTTTGAGTTGCCCGAATACATCCATAGCCGATTGCAGCCTCAGATCTTCGTGGATTTCCCCGACAAAGAAGAAGAACTGTTGATCCTCAAAGAAAATTTGCCTCACCTCCAACAGTCGATGCTGAACTATGTGGCCGATTTTCTCCAGAAAGCCCACCGCGCCGACGAGCGATACTCGGTGCGCGACGGTATCAATATCGCCCGCTACGCGGCCAAACTGGTCAAGGCCAACGGCTCTGAAGAGATGGCCGAGTTGAGACGCTCTATCAAAATGGTTCTGGGCGACGAGGCCCTGCTCTATGCCGACTGACCAATCGTACTGGGTGGCCCAGGCGGGCCGGGTTTCGCTGTTGCCCGTTCTGCACCACAAAGTGGAGTTTGCGCGCCTTGTTCGTGAGGCGATCACCGAACTTTCACCCGACTTTGTGGCGGTCGAGTTGCCGGCCGGGCTGGAGAGGGACTATCAAGCGGCGGTGCAACGCTTGCCGAGCCTCTCCTATCTGACCCTTGGAGACCTGGACAATCCCGGTCCTACCGGGGTCTCTCTCTGGAAGATAGAACCGACCGATGCCTTTTGTGAAGCTGTTCGGACCGCTCAAGAGCTGGAGATACCGGTGCATTTCGTGGATTTGGTCGAGCCCAACTATCCCTCGGGGTGGGATCTTTTGCCGGATCCCTATTGTCTCCACGCCATCGGGCTTGAGGAGTACTACAAGCAGTGCTGCAAGGCACTGGAGTCCAGCCCCGGGGGTACCAGGGGTCAGCTCGACGAGACCCGGGAGACGGTCATGGCCGGACGCCTCCAGAAACTGTCCCGCCAGGGACGAGTCCTCTTTCTGGGAGGGCTCAAGCACATCGAGCCCTTACGCGCCCTCCTCGAGGGTTCCGAGCCGCCCTACCAAGAGGATGAAAAGGTTGATTCGGCGCAGGTCCAGACTTATCACCCCACGCTGCGAACGGTGCGCACTCTGGCCGACGAATTGCCTTTCGTTATGACACTTTATGAGCTGCAACGGGGAGGACCCGGGCCGGATATCGCCTGGCATTCTCCCGAGCCGGAGAAGACGGAAGAGAAGAAGTCTGAAGAAACCAGAGGCACTCTGAGCAAGGACTCCATCTTCGGTTCACTCAGCAAGTTGTTGGGCATGAAGGTTACTCCGGAAGCTCTCAATATGAGTCCCGAGCAACTCAGGAAGTTTCAGAACTATCTCAACAGTATGAAGCCAGAGGCCTGGAAGCCCCCCAGCTTTCAGGCCCCCGACGACGACGCTTCCCAGGAGCCTCCGCCCATCGAACCACCCGACACCGGAGTGCAGCGGTATTTCACCTACAAGAATACCGAACAGAGAAGAGGCGAACTTCTTCAAGAATACGGTCTGATCAACGCCAACTGTCGTACCGCCCGGGGCGCCCTGGATCGGCAGACGGTCTATCGAGGACTGGTGGATCTGGCCGCCCGGTTCTATCAAGAGAACACCGGGGAAGAGTTTAAGAGGTGGCAGCATCGGAACTTCAACCTCTTTGCCCGGCGCTACGCCCACCTTCAAGGGAAACTGCTCCCCGGACTGCTTCCCCTGATCTACGCAGCCCGGGCCTGCGTGGACCACAACTACGCCTATGAATTCTGGGATCTTGCCACCTTTTATCCCTGGCAGTCAAACCCTCAGGACCACACCCAGCCCTTTGACTACGACGGTGAGAGTTTATCGATCGGGGGAGTTCGGCTAAAGTCGTTTGAGTTCCACCGGACTTTTCCGCGCTTGCGCCAGGCCATGAGTCGAGTATCCGTCCCGGAGCGAATGACCCCTTCCGACGATCCCAGCGACTGGTCCGGAGCCTTTGAGAGCGGTCGGATCTGTAGCTATCCCCCGGAGGATATCGTGATCGAAGATTACGGTCGCTACCTCCAGAAGAAAGCGATTAAGGTTCAGTCAGAGGCTCATTCTCGAACCGAACCCTTTACCACCTCGCTACTCGACGGCATCGACATGCGAACCACTCTGCGCAATTGGGCCGATGGTCAGAAACTGTATGTCCGGGAAGAGAAAAAGGTGCAGGGTGGTACCGGATCGGTGGTGGTGATCTTCGATGAGGATCAGAGCAATTCAAAATTTCCCTGGTGCATCACCTGGCACGGCGAGCACGACCAGGAGTCGGACATGGCGTTTTACGCCACTGACAAGAGCCGGAAGGTCATCGGTCCCGGGATCGCTCGCTGCGAATACGGTGGCTTGATGCTGAGCTATCCACCTCGTCGCCTGGCCAATGTTTGGAACGATCCTTACTACCGTGCGGCCAAGACCAAGGCCGAAGTCCTGCTGTTTGCGGCCATCGATTACTGCCAGGACAAGCACATCGTTTACGTGGGTGAAAAAGTGCCCCGCTCGTACTTTTTTCAGTTGGCTCAACGGCTGGGCAAGAAACTGGTCTACCTACCCATCGGCACCCTCAGTCCTACCTCCCTGGAGAGGATCAGGGTCTTTCACGTACTGGCGGGGCATCGTTATCGGGAGCTAGCCAAGAACTTTATTTGGTGATTCACGCTGCAGGTCATCGGCCACTGAAAGCCATAGGGTCTGCAAACGTAGACAGAGGTCCGGGCAGTCATCGCTGATGGCGAGCAAGGAGTTCAAGCCTTCCCGGGCACAGGCACGGGTGATCGGTTCTCCCTGAAAAGTGGCCTTGACCAGACCGTGGGAGGCACTAACCAGGTCGGCAAAACCGGCCGCAAAGAGGTCTGCTTCTCGATCGAAAAGGGGACACCAGCCACCCTGATGACAGATGACGGCGAGTCGATGATAGATAGGGTCATCGGTCAGCCAAAAGACTTCCTGAAGTAAGATGCAGACCAAGTCTGGAGTGAGATCGGTGTCTCGAAACTCATCCAATAAGGCCTGCTCGTGCCCGGACCATTCGGCGTACTCGATCGCCCTGGCCAGGATCTTTTGAGGAGTGGCCAGGGCAGACGCTCGCTGCGCTAGCAGATCTAAGCCGCCTGCCTTTCGAAAGACCGCTCGGGCCAGGAGAAACCGCTGCTCGGGCTCGCTACACTGAAAGAAATCGGGGCTCATCGTTAGGGAGTAGGTCGGTTCGATTTCCAGAATGTGGCACACTTGCTCCAAAAATTTGGACTGCTCGGGGGTGAGTTCAAAGGCATCCTTGGGTTTGTCTCCACAACCTTTCGGCACTATCGGAGGCAGGATCGTCTGCCATTCTCGGACGGCCTCTCTGACTCTGGCTAGCCTGGCTCGGGCCTGGTTGGCGTCCACTTGAAAGCACCGCTCTTTCAATCCGTTTCGAACGAGATTTGTCTGGGCCCGTGCCCCCGAGCAGCTAAGAATATTGAGCACCACGGTGCAAAAGCCCCGTAAAGTTTCTTCTGCCTGAGTCAGGTTCTGGAGATCGTCGGCCCAGCGATTGGGCACGGCCAGGTGACGATACAAACCGTTCAGGCTGACTCGCCACCAGGGGTCGCTCGGGGGAATGAGTTCCAAGGCGAGCTTTTCGGGTTCCCCGGGGAAACATCCCGTGGCCCTGGAGGCCAGGGCGTCTAGAGCGAAGTTGATGCGGCTTTCCTGGGCGAGTTCCTCAAAAGAAGCGAGATCGGTCAGGATCTGTTTTTTTTTGTTTCTGGAACAGCCATCGATCATCAGGCCATCAAAAACTCGTCCGAGACGCCGGTTTACCGTCCGATGAGGAGCGCTCGCGGGTGCTTGAGCTTTCAATATTCTGGCCTGGCGGTAAGCATCACTCCAGGATTTGGCCCGATAGGCTGCTTCAAATAGGAACTGCCTTCTGGCCAGCGTGGGGTCCTGTTCAAGAGCAGGGAGGTAGACCTTAGCCCCGGCATCTACTACCGGAAAGTAGGCCTTCTCGAAGTCGGTGACCAGTCGCTTGAGGGCGTGTCCTACTCCTTTCGTGGCCGCGATCCGAGCGGCTACCGAAAAGAGTTTCATCAGGCAGGGTCGGAGTCTCTTCGGATCCTTTTCGCTAGGAGAGAGCTGGAACGTTTCCCAGGTATTTTCAAGCAGTTGAGTTCCGCTGGCGCCCAGCAAGAGGGCCAGATCGGTGCGCAGAGCGTGGAAAGGACAGAGTTGCACCTCTCTTGGCTTGGCGGCGGCTGCCGCGGGAAGGAGTTGTTTACTTCTCATTCGGTGTCTCATCCATTCGATGACACTCTATGCGCCCAGTCCCTGGGCCCGCTGCCGGGCAGCAGACCCAAATGAATCATCTCCGTTCCTACACTCACAGTCTGTGAGCTGGATCACAGAGTCACTTTTTCCGGGTGCCGAGGGGAGGCCCCGGGAGCTGGATCGCAAAGTGCTTTAAAAGGCAATGGATTTTGAACTCTTGAAAGATTATGAGCTGCGACCTTCGGAAGTGGTGAGGACTCTCACCAGAGATTGGAACGGGGAGAAACTCTCGACCCCCACCGCGTCCGGAGAGACTCCCCTCTTTTCGGTTTGGGCGCAAGGGGAGGCCGTGGTCCTGGAGTGGCCTCTGGGTCGGCATACCCTGAAACGTGCCGAGGTGGAGGAGGCCACGCTCGGTTTGCTTTGGGAGAGTGCATCCGACATTTGCCGTCACATGGAAGTCGACCACCAGGACACCTTCAAGGAGTTTCTACGGCTTCGAGGCTGGATTGGCTCTGAGGAACTGCCCACCGTCATGCCGTGGATCGAAGAGCGCGGCTTTTTCTTGAGCAATCCTGAGCTGCTGGCCTGGATCCCCTTTCCCCAACCTTGCTCAACCCCCAACGAGGTTCGAAAGACACTCATCAAAATGCTGAGGGAGATTCGCCATGTCCGACCTTAAGAACGACCCTCTGCGGGGGGAGGTGCGATACCTGGGCCGACTCCTGGGTCACGTCATCGAGGCCCACGAGGGGGCCGATTTTTTGGAGTTTGAAGAGGAGGTCCGGCATCTCTCCAAGAGGCGGCGGCGGGAAAATTTGGACGTGGAAAGCTTGCGCCGCTTGATCGATGAATGCGATACCAATGCCCTGTTTGGTTTATGTCGCGCTTTTTCGATTTTCTTCGACCTGGCCAACCTGGCCGAGGATCGCCATCGTGTTCGGATCCTGCGCCGGCGAGAGCAAGAGAGCGAGCCTGCGCCCCGTAAAGAGTCGATTCGGGCAGCACTTAAAGCCTTGAGAGAGCAGGCTGTTTCGCCGGAACAACTCCTGGACATCTTGAAGTACTCTTTTGTGGAACCGGTGTTCACCGCCCACCCTACGGAAGCTAAGCGTCGAACCGTGCGCAGTAAACTTCGCCGAATCCGCCGGCTTATGAAGGCGCTGGAGTCGGACGGCTTACTGGCTCGAGAGTCCCGGCGGCTGGAGACCGAGCTGCGCTCGGAGATGATGACCCTGTGGGAGACCGACCTTTTGAGAGCCACCCAGCCTACGGTTTTAGAGGAATTGGAACGCTCGCTCTTTTTTCTGAGTAGCCTGTGGGAAGTGGTGCCTCAACTGGTGGGAGACCTGAGTGACGGAGTGAGAGAGTTCTATCCGGAACTCGCCGAGCGACTGCCTTCCCTCTTGCAATTCGGAACCTGGATCTGCGGCGATCGAGACGGAAACCCGTACGTCACCGCGGCGGTCACCGCCTCGGCCCTGGAAAAGCTACGAAGAAAAACCCTCAAAAAGCACCGGGAAGCCTGCCGGCATTTGCTGGACCACTTTTCTCAATCAAAAGTCAGGGTCAAGTTCGATCCCCAACTGACCGAACGACTGGAGCACTACCAAGAGGAGTTCCCTGCCCTGGGCGCTGTCCTGAGAAAACAGCCGGAAGAGGAGGTCTATCGTCGATACCTGGAGGCTGTTCACTGGCGGTTGCTTCAGACCGAAGGGAGAGGCGCTGCTAGTTATCGTTCCAGTCTCAGTCTGCTGAGGGATCTGAACCTTTTGTCCCAGGCCGTGGCTTCCCAGAACTCCCGGGGATTGGTGTCTTTTGAACCTCGTTTGCAAGATTGGATGGCCTGTGTGGAGGCCTTCGGTTTCCATACGGCGAGGTTGGACATTCGGGAGCATTCGGATGTTTACCACCAGGTGGTGCACGAGCTGGTGAGCCACATCGGTCTCACCAGGGATTATCTCTCTCTGACTCCCCAAGAGCGGCGTCGGGTGTTAGGCGAGTTGCTGGCTTCACCCTTGGCGCTTGCAGCCAGGGGATGGAGCGAGAGAGCTCAGCGAGTCATCGAGCTGTTCGGGGTGCTGGAAGAGTTTAGCGCCAGAACCCAGGGTGAGGGATTGGGAGCACACGTCGTATCCATGACCCGGAGTTCTTCGGACCTGCTCGCCCTCTTGTGGCTGCAGAAGACCTTCGCCCCGTCACTCAATCAAGCGCTCGTTCCACTCTTGGAAACCATGGACGATCTCGACAACGGGCCGCAGATCTTGCGCGAACTTTTTGAGAATGAGGTTTACAGAGCTTACTTTGCCGAGTCCGGACTACCTTATCAGATGGTCATGATCGGTTATTCCGACAGCACCAAAGACGGCGGGTACCTGGCCGCCAATTGGAATCTCTACAAAGCCCAGCGCGCTCTGGCCGAGGTGGGTGAGGAGCTAGGCGTTCGGATCGTTTTCTTTCACGGCCGGGGTGGAGCCCTGGGTAGGGGAGGAGGACCGGCTGCACGATCGATCCTCTCGTTACCGGTGAAGGTAGCCCGGGATGGACTACGCATCACTGAACAAGGGGAGGTGCTTTCGGAGCGCTACGACGACCCGGCCATCGCTTACCGCCACCTTGAGCAACTGTTGTGGGCCCAACTGTCGGTCCACGCGCCGGGTTTTGGACGCAATGAAGACCACACCGATCGCTGGGCCGAGGCGCTGGAGAGGATCGCCGAGAAGAGCCTCCAGTGCTATCGAGCGTTGCTGCAGAGAGACGGATTTATCGATTTTTTCCGCACCCTCACGCCCATCTCAGAGATCGAGCAGTTGTCCATCGGTTCTCGCCCATCGCGGCGCAGGGGCAAGCCCAGCCTGGACAATCTTCGCGCCATTCCGTGGTCCTTTGCCTGGACCCAGGCCCGCATCCTCCTGCCCGCCTGGTACGGTATGGGAGAGGCTTTCCAAGGGGAGGACCTGGAGCAAGTGCGGGAGTGGTACAGGGAGTGGAGCTTTTTCCGCGCTATCGTTCGTAATGCGGTGCTGGCTCTGACCAAGGCGGACATGACCATTGCCGAGGGCTACGCCCGGCGGGGGCGGGACAACCCGGACCTCTGGTCGATCTGGGAGCGAATTCGGGAAGAGTATGATTTGACGGTAGAGATCGCAAGGCTGATTACCGGCGAGAAAGAACTCCTCGATGAGGTCCCCTGGTTGGCAGACTCGATCCGGCGTAGAAATCCGTACGTGGATCCTCTAAACTTGATCCAACTGCGGGCCTTCGAGATGATTGAAGCCGGAGACGAAGACGGCCCCATCCTGATGCGATTGGCTATCAAGGGAGTGGCGGCCGGGTTAAGGACGACAGGATGAAAGAAGAGCTTGATTTAACCGAAAACCCCAAGGACTTCACGAAGCTATTCGTGTTCGCTTTATTGGTGGACCTCGTAGCCCACATGGTCGCAGCGAGCGGAGACGAAGCCTTCGAGCACCTGGTGTTTTTGTGGTCGGGGCCAGGAGATGATCTCCTCTATGGAATCACCAGCATCTACGCCTTTTGTTACCTGGTCAATCCCGCTACGGGTATGAGCGGATTTGGTACAATGAAGAAAGCCGGAGTGGAAAAGCAGTTCGCTCGAAATTTTTTCCGGGGTAGCCAGTACACGTTCTTTTGCCTAGCGGGGCTGCTCCTACTCGGGCTGATCGGAGCCTTCCTCGCTCCCCATCCCGTTTCAAAGGGAGCGGTTGCATCCTTTCATCAACACCTTTCTCTGGTGTTTCCGGTGAGCCTGGCATTAATAACGGGGCTTACTTTTTTGCGTATCGGTGAGTCCAACTCGACGCTCTGGAAAGGCGCATTGGCGGCCGGCGCCAGTCTTTTCCTGGCTACTGCCATCGACGGCCGCTGGCACAACCAGATCTATCATTTGCTGGCCAACCTGGAGAATGTTCTAGCCTGGACCGTAACCATCTCCTGGGTGGGTTTCTTCGCTGCGAAGACGGAGTGGCGTGCCCAGATCATCAGGGTGCCCTCTCGAACAACTTCTCTGTGATTGTCGCGAGGAAAATTGTCATTTACGAGATGGAAAACTGTGCCTTCCCAAAAACAGACCACTCCCCCCGATGGGCCCGAATGGTAAAGGAGTCGTCCTCTTCACCGTCCCACCCGATGTTGAAGTCGAGCCACTGACCCAACTCCAGGTCAGCCTGCTCGGCCACCGAGTTGCCCTCGGCGTCGGTGAAGTGCAGTTTGCCGTCTGGCTGGAGGAAGATGCGAAGTGAGCCGTCGTGCACGTTTCGATGACAGCTCGAACACAGCCCGATCAGGTTTAGGTCGATGGTGGGGCCGTTTTTTGAGTGCGGAACCAGGTGATGAAGGTGTAAATAAAGCTTATGACAGCAGCCCGGGGTACTACAGGCCCAGCCGTCTCGGCGCAACAGTTCTCGCTTTTGGGCTTTGGTGGTGTGGCGGTTCTGAGGGTTGAAACAGATGCGTTTGTTGGAGATGGCCGGGGGTCGGTGTCGCTGTAGAGCTTCGACCAAGACGGGCCCAACTACTGTGGAGAGTTCCAGGCCGGTGGCATCGAAAACACCCGCACCGGAGCTCTTGGCCAGTGCCTCTTCCGTCTCTTGCACGACTTCCAAACTCGGCTCGGCACCGAGGGCCTGGGCTAGAACTTCCGCGCAATCCTCTGCGGGTTGATTTTGACCCGGAGGGGTCGTTTCGTTATCATCGGGGTCTACCAAAAGACCCATTTCCACGGCCACCTCGCGAGCCACCGCCACTAGCGGAATCTCTCTTGCTCTCTCCGCCTGTAGATCCTTATCCATCTCCTGTCGTACCTTGTCCAACGACTCCTGATCCAGCGGTTGGTTGGAGATGTAAGAGACCAGAGCAAACTCCAACACCTGGGCGGTTGTAACCGCTTCGCCCTGCTCTGCTGAGTGGAGTCGTCGGGCGTGGTCCAGCATGGCCAGTACTTCCTCGGAGAGCTTGCAGCGCAGTTCGCTGGTCGGCTGTTCCGGTTCCTCGAACACATCACCGGGCACGCCACCCTTGGGGGTCTGACTTGCT
>JBAYRN010000012.1:0-67885 GCA_041676625.1 Vulcanimicrobiota bacterium | reverse complement strand
GGTCAGCCAAGCCGCATTGCCTGGATTGACGGCGGTGTTGAGCTGGTAGAGATTGGGTACGCCCCCCACCGGCGTATGGGGCTGTCCGGATACAGAGGAGTTTTTCCCCAGCATCAGTCTGGACACTTCCAGGGATTCGTAAAGGCTGGTGGAGGCTCGGATCTTTTCTCTTTCTTCGAGTTTTTGACCGGAGTGAAGCAGCCGGCTGTGGAGCGCCACGTAACCAAAAAAGGCGATCGACACAAAGAGAATGGCGATCATGATTTCCACCAGACTGAAGGCTCTTCGTTTCTTGACGATCATCGGACCAGCACCGGGTCGGTATGAATTTGGACCACCGTGTGGCGAGGTCGCTGGGGTGGAAGCTCTTCGTACCAGGCACAGTAGAGGTTGCGCATCTCTGGATCAAGGGAGAGCTTTTGGCCGCTCTGCTCTCCACCCAACAAGGGGGGAATCCCGTGGGGGAGCACCAGCCAGCGCTCACCATCAAATCGCGCCAGCACTCGAAAGATCGCACCCTCCGGGCCGATCGCGGGCTCTTCCCCCAGGAAATTAAAAGAAGGGTCTTCCCGGGACACCTCGATCACCAGGGGTACCCACAGGTCGGGTCCATCCACGGCCGGCCTCACCCCCGGAGGGATCCTGTAGGTAAACTGGAGCCGGTGACGGGTGGTTCTCATTTCGGTAGCCTCCAGGCTAAGGGGCCCGCCCGTCCCGACGCCCTCTTCGCTGATAACGATGGCGGGAGGCTGCACCACTAATCCACTTATTTCCGGCAATTCCTGGATCAAATCGTTGAAGCCGAACAGCTCGTGGCTCTCCAGATCGCGCAGGCCTTCCGTTTCCAGCAAGTGGGGTTTTCCTTTATAGACCACCGGCGTTCCACTGCTGGCGAGATTTGCTCCCAGGGTAACGCGCCCCCCCGATTCCATCTGCATGAGGCGAGGGACTCCCTCCTCGGTGAAGGAGTAGAGCTTGCCCTGCTCTGAGACCAAAAGAATGTTGGGGTTGGGCGTTTCTTTGGAGTGGACATCCCCTCCGTCGGTCAGGCTGGACCAGGCCACTTCCCAGCGCTTGCTGTCCAGATCGTAGGCCAGAATGCAGGGCCAACGGGTGATCTGGTGACCCAGGTTGTCGGGCACCGGGGGAGTTTTGGGAAAGCCCGCATAGCGGCGGTAAAGGTATTGCCAGCCATGAGAGTAGACCTTGTTCTGGTAAGACGCGATGGAGCCCCGGAGGGAGTAGCCCCAGACATTTTTTACGTATCGGGTTTCGCCGTAGCTGAGAGTCAGGGAGTCTGAGTTGACTGAAAAGCCGGCTCCGCGTGACTTCTGCAGCATTTCATGATCAGCACCGGTACCCGGTTGCTCGTCGACCCAGATAAACTGGGTTCCGGCATCCTCCACGGCTCTCAGGGAGGTGACCGTCCAGGGGGAGGGGCGACCTTCATATTGTAGCCGGCCTTTGACCTCTCCCGTATCCTGGGAGTGGGGGTCGAATCCAAGGGTGTCGGGGCTGGGAATGTCGATCCACTTAAACTCCTCTCCCTCGAGTCTCATAACCCAGAGCCTGGTCTCATCGGTAGGCTTGGGGGCCGTCAAGGCCACCGGGCCGTAAGCCATGAGCGTTCCGTTGGGCATGAAGACCGGAACGTGATCGACCACCCAGAACGGTTCGAGGCTGGTTTGAACCGGCGTTGAGAGGAACAGGGGGCCCTGGTAGGCGGCCAGAGAGTCGGTTTCCTGGAGATCGAGATTAGCTGGAACCAGCTTGAAGTCCCCGTACAGGCCCTGGGCTCGGGAGCGCCCGTCGGTCAGATAGATCACCCGCCCCGGCTCGTCTTTCTTCTCTTTTCGTTCCGTGGCGATCGTATTCTTCAGCATCCGAATCGTGGTGTAAGAGTTGACCGGTCCAGAGGTGGATCTGGCCCGCAGCTCCGCCATAGGAGGGTTGGCTTCGGTGGCTTCCATCTCGTGGAGATCAACCCGGGCCTCCACCTCTCCCGGAAAGCTGAAATTGCTCACCGTGTGGGCCCCCTCGGCCCGTAGCCGGGCCCACGACTCCAGGGCCGCCGAGCGCGCTGCCGAGCCGGCTTTTATTCGATGCTCCATAAAGAGTGAGAGCGCGATATCTTGGCGGTTTGTCCAGAGAAGCGCAACGGACAAGAAGAAGAGAAAGATCGCCACAAAGATGGCAGTAAGTAATACGTTGCCCCGCTCTCGCCTCACCCTGCCATTATAGCATTTAAACGGCTGCGGCCCGCTGGTTTTGCCAGATCGCTTCGGCAGCTTTCGTGATCTCGGGTTTGAGGGTATCGAATTTCACAGCCAGGGCGTGTCGACGGCCCCAAAACGCAGGCTTACTGCGGAGCACCCGGGCGAACAACGGCACCGGCTTGGACTGGTGGAAGTCAAAGAGTAGTTCGAGAAAGGCGCCGGGTTTGATGGGACGGGGGCTGTCGAGGAGGGCACCTCCCTGGGACAGGTCCAGGGTTCGCACCTTCCAGTTTTGCCGGACCCCTCGCACCAGGGCGGGTAGTGATACATTCATTCGAGGGTGTTGTCGTCGTTCTTCCATGGGTCCATTATCGAACGGACCCGGCTTCAGGCAGAACCGACTTTAGGTTGAGGGGTACGTACCCCAGAGTATAAGCTTAGGATCTGGTCCGAAATAACTTCCCGATTTGGAACGCCGATCCATCCCGCCTGGCTGCGTTGCTTCGTCCTTATTTATTCCCGATAAATCGCAGCCGAAGCGCCTTGCCAGTCGGGTGCCTCGACGCCCCAAATTCAGAAACTTATTCCGGACCAGATCCTTAGAGATAATTGGACATCAGGCCGGACATCAGCGGATTGATCCCGGCCAGGGCCGTGCCCTGGGCTCCCATCAACCCTCCCATCGCCCCGGTCTGGGCGTTGATCAAGGAAGCCTGGTTCATGTCGCTGGCAGCGGCTTGCATCATGAGGGCCTGATCGGCCAGTGAACCACCGCCGCCCAGGGCGGGAAAGGCTCCTCCTCCGCCGCCACCTAAAAGGAGGTCATACGGAATGCCCGGGTCCGGTCCGGTGGAAAAGGGGTGGGCTTCGTTTTGAAAATCGAATCCGGGGTGGGCGCTTCCAAGGCCGTTTGGGCCGCCGCCTAAAAGGGCTGCAAATCCAGCCATCCCACCTCCGCCAAAGGGAGAGAAACCACCTAAGGGACTGCCTTGAAGGAGTTCGGAAGAGGGTGAAAAGCCGTCACTACAAGGACAGCCTCCTCCACCTCCGAGGCCCAGCGGTGCTCCGCCGCCCAGGGGGGATAGGCCTCCGGCACCACCATTAAGATTGATGGTAAGATTCATCCCACCTTGAAAACCGACTCCACCCAGCGGACCTATCATTGCAGCAACTCCTTGTTCTTGAGGAGAGTGTATCATGGCGTTCGTCGGAGTTTGTTGCCAACAGATGAACAGAACCCGGGTTTGTAAACAGGATGTTACATTTTCGGCCAGTTGCCGATCCACTCCGAGAGCAGGCACTCCGTTTGTACTCCGTCGGCCAAGTTCTTGACCTCGACTCGGGGATCGTCCTGGTTGTAGAGGTGGGGGAACAGCACGTTGGGTATCCCCTTTCGGTCGGCATAACGCAATTGCTTTTTCAGGTTCAAAGGCAGGTGAAAGACTTCGGTGGGCACGCCGGCCTTTCGCAACTGCCGGGCGATCTCGTTGCAGTGGGCTCGCTTGCTCTCCTCGGGCAGCACGATCAAGACCTCGGTGGGGCAGTGGCGACTCAGCGGCACAGCACCCTCTTTGAAGAGATACGAGAGCAACCGGCTGACCCCGATGGAGATACCCACACCGGGCAGCTTTTTGTTGACGAAACCGCTGGCCAGGTCGTCGTAGCGCCCCCCCGAGCAGATACTTCCCAACTGAGGGTAGTCCAGCAGGTTGGTTTCGTAGATGGTGCCGGTGTAATAATCCAGGCCCCTCACGATGCCCAGATCGCAGCACCAGGATTGGGCCGGGAAATCGCCCAGGGCGGCGGCCACTGTCTGCACTTCCAGAAGTCCCTGGTCGAGCGATTCGTGGTAAAGACCCAGGCGATCGATCCCGGCTCTGACTTCCTCAAAATCACCGTTGGTGGCGGCCAGAGCCAGGCATTTCTCCACCACTTGTTCACCCAGGCCCAGAGGGCTCAGGCTTTGCCGTACTCCTTCCGGGCCGATCTTTTCCAGTTTGTCCGCTTCTCGCAGGACCTCTTCCATCTTCTCGGTGGCGATACCCAACTGGTGATAAAGTCCGAGTAGGAGTTTGCGGTTGTTGATCCTCACCCGGGCCCGGAGGTTCTGCTTTTCAAAAATCTCCAGGATCACTCGGGGCATCTCGGCGTCGAAGTGGAGGGGCAGTTCGTTTTCTGCGATCACATCGATGTCGGCTTGATAAAACTCTCGAAACCGGCCCTCCTGGGGTCGCTCGCCCCGCCAAACCTTCCCCACCTGATAGCGTTTGAAGGGAAAGCTCAGCTCTCCGTAGTTCATAGCCACGTAGCGCGCCAGCGGAATGGTGAGGTCAAAACGAAGTCCCAATTCCGGCGGCTTGTCGCTGCGAGACTCCTCTTTCAAACGGTCCAGACAGTAAATCTCCTTGTCCACCACTCCTTTGGAGGAGAGCGTTTCCACTCGTTCCACCGCCGGAGTATCCAGCGGGGTATAGCCATAGCTTTCGTAGACTGCCACGGCTCGTCTCAGGAAGGTCTGCTCGGCCAGGGTTTGGGCGGGCGTCCACTCGGGGAAGCCGCTGATCGCTCTCGGTTTACTCATGCTGGGTGCCATTTGGAGTTCATCGGCGGTCACCTTCGTGAAGGGGAGATCTCCTGCTGGACCTCAAAATTCTCAGTCTTCGCACCAGTCGAGGATCCGGGGGTCTACCGTCGAAGCGGAGGCGAGATTAGGACGACTATGGCCACTGACAATTTGCAAGAAGGCACGGAATTAACACCCGAGGCCTTTGAAAATCTTCGAAAAAAACTGGCGAAAGCTGAGACCAAGCTTGAGAAAGCCAAGTCCCGAGCTCAAGCTACCATGCAAGAGATATGGCAGCTCGACATAAAGCTCAAGGAAGAAGAGGAGCGAGCCAATAAAGCCGAGGCTAGATTGGCTGAGCTGGAATCGGGTCCGCTGCCGGTGGAGGTCGATTCTAGCGAACTCGCAGAATTGCAGAAGGAGCTAGAGGAAGCCCGAAACGATCTCGCGCGCATCGCCGAACTGCAAGAAGAGCTGGATCGGGCCCGGGAAGACACGGTTCAGCTGGCTGAACTGCGGGACGAGATTGAAGTCCTGCGAGACGAACTTCAGAAAGCCCGAGTGGAAGCCGCTCAAGCTGGCGAAGCTCGGGAGACCATCGACTCCTTGCAAGCTCGGCTGGAAGCCGTCGGTCCCACCAACGGCACCTCTCAAACAGGATACGAGCTACTGGAAAGTCGATTGAACGGAACCAGAATCGCACTTCACGAAGCCGAAGAGAGAGCCCGTTTGGCCGAGGAGAAGATCGCCGGAGTGGGCGGCTTCACCGGCGCTTTCGAGCAGCAACTCGCCGAGATTCAAGCCAAGGTTAGAGAGGCTGAGGAGCGAGCTTTGGAATGGGAGGAGAAGTTCCACGCCTCCCAGGAGCGAGCCACAAAGGCCGAGCAGGCGGCCTTCGACGGAGATTCCGAAACACTGGTCATGGAGTTTCAGGACCGCATCTCCGAACTGGAGACGGAACTTGCGGAAGCGCGTCAGGGGTTCGGCATCAGCTCGGACGCCGGGGAGTTGGAGGAACTCCAGCAGGAACTCCTGGCCGCCCAGGACCGCCTCTCCGAGCTTGAAGGGCAGACCGAGAGCGACCTGGTGGCACAACTCCGAGAGAGACTCCAGTTGTCCGAGGAGCGGGGCCAGATACTGCAGGAAAAAGCCCAGCAGTCCGGCGACAAACTGGACCTGGTGAGAGCGAAGATCGAGGATCTGACGGCTGAAAAGGAACAGTTGGCGAGCCAGTTGGCTGAGGCCAGGTCGCAGGCCGAGAAGGCCCGAGCAGAGGCCGAGCAGGCGGCCGCATCTGTCCCGTCCGCGGGAGGGGTTAGCCTGGCCTCGGGGGCAGTGGAGACAAGACTTCAGGAAGCTCTGCAGAGGGCCCGAGATTCGGACCTGAAGGCAAACCAGTTTGAGATCAAGCTGCAAAAAGCCATGGCGAGTCTGGCCGAGTATGAGCAGCGGGCCAACGAGTCCGATCGAGAGACCCAGCGCCTGGCCTTTCAAGATGGGCTGACCGGACTTCCCAATCTCAACTTGATCCGCCAGTATCTGGAGTTTACGGTCAAGCAAGTTCAGCGCTACAACCGAGCCTCTGCACTGTTGGTCGTCGATCTCGACCGCTTCAAGCTGATCAACGATGCTATGGGCTTTAAAGCTGGGGATGAATTGCTGACCAAAGTGGCCGAGCGGCTGCAGACTGCGATTCGGGAGTCGGACGCCCTGGGGCGCAAAGGAGAAGACGAGTTTCTCATTTTGCTCTCGGAGTTGATCACCGGAGACGACGACACCCCTTCCGAACAAAAGACCAACATGATCCGTAAAAATATTGCTATCGTGGTCAACCGGATCTCCGAGTGTCTCTCCCGTCCCTTTACCATCCAGGGGCAGAAGTTTTATATCCGTGCCAGCATCGGCGTTTCCATCTGCCCCAACGACGCCGATAGCACTCAAGCCATGCTGGAGCACGCCGACAGTGCTATGTATCACGCCAAGGAGACTGGTCGCGGGCGCTGCGTGTTCTACAACAACGAGCTTCACAAGCGTCAGGAAAGGCGCTTGGCCATGGACAGTCAGTTGCGACTGGCCATGGAAAAGGGTGAGTTCGTGCTGCAGTATCTGCCCATCATCGAGGTGATCAAAGGCAAGGGGCAAATCGTGGGGGTGGAAGCACTGCTGCGCTGGAACCATCGGATCGATGGACTTCTGGAGCCCGCCGCTTTCCTGGGGATCGCCGAGGAGACCGGTCTGATCGTGCAACTGGGGCAGTGGGTCTGCCGCCAGTCCTGTTGGCAGTTGCGCCAGTGGCTGGCCCAGGGGTACCAGATGTTCATCTCTTTCAACGTTTCCACTCGGCAGATGCTGCAGGCCGATCTGGCTGAAATGATTCTGGCCTCGGTGGAGGAGTTCGGGCTGCAGCCTGGATTGGTCTTCGTGGAGATCGCCGAAGGGGCCAATGTAGAGGAAGTGGATTTGACCGAGCGCGTGGTGTCCAGCCTGGGGCGCAGCGGGATCCGGGTCGCCATCGACGACTTTGGGGTCGGTTACTCCTCGATTTCTCGGATGGAACTGGAGCACATCCAGTTCTTAAAGATCGACCCCAGCCTGGTGGGAGCGGTCCTTCAGGACAAGACCAAGACCAATATTTGCGAGGCGGCGGTGCGGTTGGCCCAATCCCTGGAGATCTTCCCCATGGCTGAAGGGGTGGAGACCATCGCTCAGGCCCGGCACATGGCGAAAACCGGTTGCCGGTACATGCAGGGCTACTTCTTTTCCAAGGCGGTCGATGCCACCCATATTACGGCCATGCTGGATGAAAAGAGAGTTTGGAAGCTTTAAGACTTCTTTAAGATCAGTCGCCTAAAGTGAGGCTAGTAGAATTTAAAGGAGCAACCTCATGTCGCAAATCAATATCCCCATCTCCATGCCCGGTGGATTTAAAAGCATGGAAGCCGCCAAAGCTCACCGCCAGGTTGTGGCCAAGGCGCAGGGTTTGCGCAGTCAGGCAGCCGAAGCCTCCAACGACCTGAAGGCCGCCGATCGGGCCGAGATCGGTTCGACCCCTTCCGACGAGTGGACCGACTTGGCCGCCGGGATCGGGCACGTTATCATGCTCGGTGACAACGAAGACGGCACGGTAAGGGGGCTGGAACTGAGCTACAACCCCGAGAACGGACAGGTGAGACAGTTCATCGCCGATGTACCGGAGGGCAAACTCACTCAGGGCCCGGAGACCGCCGATTCTGCGCTGAGTCCTACCTACAAATGGGAAGAAAAGAACCCCGATGGCCAGACCAACGTGACCTACTTCAAGTTTGACGACAACCGAAATGTGTTGGCCATACTGGACCCGAAGAGTGACAACCCCTCGGTCATCGCCGGAGGCAATCCTAAGGTCATCAATGAACTGGCTCGAAACACCATTCAGGGCGGAATTCCGATTTTCGAATTCTGAGATTATCCTCTTTGAGGCTCTTGCCGAGTCGCCGGTACAGAACGGATTTTATTCCGTGCAAGTCTATCGGCGATTCGTTGCTTTATAGGAAAATTTCTGATGACCGGGAAGATCTCTTTATGAGTGAATTGTCAGAGTCGGAGTTCGCCTCCTTCAAAGCCCAGTCGGATCAAGCTTTTTGGGAGATGCAGCGAGCAGCAGACCAGGCCCACGCGGAGTTTCTTCAAAAGTACGGCGGCGGTGTTTCACCGCAGAGCTATTTCAGTGCACCGACCCGGGCGGCCTTGCCTGCTAAGAGCAACCGTCGGTCTGCGACCTCCGAGCCTCTCCGATCGTCGGCCGAGAAGATCTATGAAGGGGTCTCTGAAGGCGTGGGCGGACTGAGCAGGGGCTCTCTGGAAGACTCCGTGGAAGATGCCCGAAAAGACCTTGAATCGCTTTCCCAGAATCTGCGAGAAGAGTCCCGGGCCGCCGCCCGAGAAGCAATGAGGGGAACCAGTGATATTTTAAAGGGCAACGCTTCCGGACTGGGTCAGAAGGCCAAGGAGGAAGCTACCAAATTGAAGGAAGCCATGCAGAAGGCCATGGCCGAAGAGCGGAGCCTTCGCTCCATGAAAGGTCGGGCCGCCGAGGAAATGCGGAAGGCCAGAGAGCGCATGCAACAACACGTGGAAGAGGTAAAAGACGATACTCTGGGAGACCTTCAGAAGATGGGTCAGAGCGGCCTGAGTTCGCTCGGCGAGAAAGCCAAGGAGCTGTTCGGGCAAGGACAGGATGTGGTAGAGCGGGAGTGGGACGATTTCCTTTCAGGCAAAGACTCGCAATAAATTGTAAATTTTTCAAAAAATTCTCTTGGGCTGCAGAGCATGCGGCGGCTTCGGCGAAGCGCCACGCCGGAGGAAATTTTTTTGAGTAAGAATCAAGAATTGCTAACCCTGGGCCAGGCCTCACGATTGGCTGCGTGCTCCCGCGACACTCTGCGGCGAGCAGCCCAGAAGGAAGAACTACCCGCCGAGATGCTTTCGGGCAATAAGGGCCCGCAGTGGTATATCAAGCAGGCGGATTTGCTGGATTGGCTGGAGAGCAGAGGAAAGACGGCGGACTCTGCCAGGGAAGCTGTGGACTCTGAGGCCCGGATCCTCGAATTGGAGCGGCAAGTTGCCGAATATGCGGCGCTTGCTCGGCAAGCACAGCAAGAGCTGCAGCAGGTGAAAAAGGAGTTGGTCCAAGCCTCGGATCGAGCCGGAGAAGCTGCGGCGCAGTTGAAGGTCGCTCGAGGTCTGGTAAACACCTGGACCGAGCCCAAACGCTTTTCATCGTTGAGAAGTTTATTCGGCATCTGAGAATCTGACAGGCCTGTCTAAAGTCTACTTATCGTGTTAGACTATTCGTATGCAGCGATGTCGACGGTCACTGCGGGGGATCATAGTTGTATCAACCCTGCTGATAAGCACGATTCTCTTACTTCTCGTCTCCGGGTTGTTGGTATCGATCAATAACGAGGAGCACCTCAGCCTGAGAAACGCGCACGCCACCGAGGCGCTTTTTCTGGGCGAAGCTGGTATCGCCGATGCCACCTACCAGCTTTCCGCGAGTAACGCCTGGGAACCGGTGGGGACGGAACGGATCCAGGTAGACTTTCCCGAGGTCAACGGTCGCTACACCATCGAGTTTTACGACGGTGTGGGTCAAGTTGAGCGTCACGAATCGGTCAACAATTTGGATACTGATAGCAGCGTGGATGGTCCGCGAGGCCTGCTGTCGGTCCCACCCAAGACCGCGGATATCGTCGTGAAGGTGGAGCTCAAGGGCCGTGAATTTTACTACGAAGCCCTAATCTCACGAGGTTTTTCCGAGCCGGTCAGTGTGCCGCTCCTGACCTCCGGCCTGATCCGGATGGAGGGGGACGTCCTGATCCAGGGCGTGGAGAGCCTGGGCAATCCGATACCCATCGAAGCAGGCATTCACTCCAATATGAGAGCAAGCAGGGCGGGTATCATTGAATGGCGGGGAGGAACAGACGACAAAGCCTACATCAGCGGAATTGTTTCCACCACGTCCGGCCACCCCGACGCCATTCGAGCACCTGGTTCAGGCGAATTTAACGTCGGATCTGCGGAAGTAGGGCAGGCCTCTCAGCAGTTCCCGGTGGTGGATATCGACCTGGCAGTGAGAAGCGGGAGAGGGGCCACGCCCCTGGTACCCAACCCGGGTGCGACGACCACCTTGCGAGGGCGCGACTTTCGCTTTGAGGGAGGGGTCATCAACGGCGACCTGGTGCTCGATGGGGTGAACCTGTTCGTCGACGGACCTCTCGAGGTCAATGGGACCATTACCGGAAGCGGGGCGATCTACGTTCGAGGCGACACCTCTCTCAGAGGGAGCGCCGAGCTCATTTCTGATGAAAGAACCCTGGCACTCTTTAGTAAGGGCAATGTGAAGTTGGAAGGGTTCGACGGTAGTCAGTATCTGGAGGAGCGCGCCGAGGAGAACGAAGATTTCTTCACCTGGAATGAGGACGCCAAGTGGGCTCACGAAGAGTTGATGGCTCGCATCACCCAGGAGGGTAGCTATGGCGGAGACGCAGAGAATCCCAGCACCTGGGGAAACACACCGGGAGGTGAAGTGGACCAATTGAGGGCAGTTTTGGGTAGTGAGACCCAGGTCGTGCCGGACGAACGAAGCCAGGACAGTCTCGGTAAAATGGCCGACTACCTGGAGATGAATTACGCGGGCAATGAGACGGCCGACTTCCTGGTCCAACGACTCAAGGATACCCGGAATCTCTATCGAGACGGAGGAAGTATAGACGTTGCCAACGACACCTTCGACCCCAGCCTGGCGGCAGGTGCCACGCGGCGCGCGGACCGGCAGAATTTTGACAAGCTAGGGGTTTCTTTTATTCAGGGATTGATCTACACCAACGGTGCCGTGTACGCCACCAACGAGGTGCAGGTCGTGGGTGCCCTTATGGCTGAAAAAAATGGCGACTCTCCGGAGCGACCATGGGAGGTCGGTGGCGAACGCTTGCAGGCGGGCGATGTTTATCTCACCGGTGGTAGCAGCCTCATTTACAACAAGGAACTGGTCGAGAACCCGTTTGCCAGTGCTCCCAATGGACCGGTGGTTGTTTGCTCCTGGTTGGGGCGCTGAGCCGTGCCCAGGGTCCGGGGTTTTACGTTGTCCGAGGTCTTGCTGTCCATCGGATTGCTCTCCGTTGCGCTGTTAGCGGTGATCGGTCTCTTTACGGCCGTAATTCGGTACCAGGCTCAGTCTCAAGAGCGTGATGCCGCCAACAGCCGGGTGAGAGGACTCCTGGAGCGGATCGCAGCCGAGCCCCGGGTGGTACCTCCGGCTCCAAGAACCTGGATCGGGGGAGAGATGGCTAGTACTCCGGTTGAGGAAGGTCCAGTGGCGTTTCCGCCGCGTCCGTATCCCTACGAAGCAGGCTTTGCTTTCGATGTGTTTTTAGAGGATACGACTCGCCCGGGAATGAAATTGGTGAGAGTTGTCGCAAGGTGGGGTCATGGGAAGACGCTATCCCTTCAAACGTTTGTTCGTGAATGAAAGGCGGTCGAGAGGCTTCACTTTAGTGGAGGTCCTGGTCGTTCTCAGCGTTTTTGGTATCCTGATGACCGCTATGTTTCTTGTCTTTGATATGGGTCTAAAGGCCTGGCAAAAGACTTCCATCAAGAATGAATTGCTCCAAGAGGCCCAGGTCCTCAATCGCAAGCTGACGGCGGATCTAGAGCGTGCCGCTATGAGCAGTCTGTCCATCGATGATGCGGAGACCACTCCCACGGTGGCTATGCTCTCTGCCCTGGATGAAGACGGTGTTTTCAAGAGCGACCATCGAGGGAGGCCCGTCTGGCAAAAGTACTTGTGCTATTACCTGGTCAAGAGCGAAGGGGTGATTTACCGGCGGGAGATTCCTCTAGTAGCGGGGGCCCCTCAACGCAGAGCGGCCACTCAAATTGAGTTTTATAACAGTGGTTCTGGACGGAGACCTATTCTGTTTTACCGCTCCAGAGGTCGGCCGCTCTCGCGCTTCGTGAAGGAACTGAAGCTTGAGGTCTTAGACGACCCGGTCTCGCAACTCTTCTGGAAACTTACCATGGAACGGGCTGTCGGTTCGGATAAACGAGAAACGTTGACGACAGTTGCCTCGATCCATTTGCGGAATTGAGGTTGGCTGATGGCTGAGCAGACCGAACCGGCAGAACATCCCCAGGCCGAGGGAGCGGAGGCAGAACAGGCTGCACCGCAGCCGACCGAGCTTTCCATCGTGGATCTCATCATCCAGGAGCAGATGGAAAAGAATGCTCTGGTATTGGCTCCCAATCCGAAACCGCAAGTCGAAGAAACTCTGCCGGAGCCGGAACCTGAGCCGGAATCGGTTGTGGAGCCGGAACTGGTTGCGGAGCCGGAATTGGTTGAAGGGCCTGTCGTGGAGGCTGAGCCCGTTGAGGAGCCTGAACCTGAACCTGAGCCCGAACCTGTTGAGGAGCCAGAGCCTGAGCCCGTCGCGGAGCCGGAACCTGTCGTGGAGCCGGAGCCGGAGCCGGAACCCGCACCCGTTGCTGGGCTTGAGCCGGAACCTGTTGTGGAGCCTGAGCCGGTTGCGGAGCCTGAACCTGAGCTACTCACGGAGCCCGAGGAGGACCTCTTCGATCTATTTAGGCCGCTAGAGGTACCGGTCGCGGCAGAGCAGAGTAACTTGTTTCTCGGGCCATCGGTGGAAGAGGCCGAGGATGATCTTTTTGACCTTTTCAGGCCGTTAGAACTTCCACAGCAAGAACTCAAGCAGCCCGAGCCTGCTCCGCCGCCTGAACCGCTCCTGGAAAAACAAGAGCCCCTGGAACCGGAGTGCTCAGAAACCGCACCAGAACCTCCAGCGCCGTCCAAGCCCGTGGGTGGGGAGCTGCGCGAGCTGGGCCAGAGGCTCACTCGGCAGATCGCAACTCTCCCACCGGATGCGAAAAGGCGGGCCTCGGCGGGCATGCAGTACCTGGCCAAACTGCCGGGTATCGAGCGTGGTTTGGTGGCGGTGGAGCAGAACGGAGAGCTTCACTGCCTGGCCGTGGGCAATCTAGAGCGAGAGTATCTGGACAAGGTGCCCAGCAGGGTGCTCAGCTCGGTGCTGCGCAGCGGTGAGCCGCTTCTGGTCCTGGACGCTACCAAGGATGCTCGCTTTAAGCAAGACCGGGTAATGGTCCGAGAAGGGATCAAGTCGTGTCTCTGCGTGCGCTTCAACGATTGCGTGATCGGGTTGCAGGGAGTGATCTATGCCGATAATCGAGAGTTCGCCAACGCCTTTACCTATCAAGAGCTCAAGGGCACAGAGTGGTTCGCCCAGCGATTGGCAAACGATCCGATTCTGGCAGGATTTGACGCTGCCGTGGCTCCAGCCACCCCGAAGGATCAACCCTTGCAGACGGAGCCGGTACGCTTTGACCCGAGGCTTCCTCTGGTTGCAGCAGTCGCTCTGGTACTCCTGGCTTTCCCGGCGCTTTCCAATCCAACTTCGGGAAGTCCCGAACCCGAGACAACTCCAGTGGTCGTGGAAAGGGTCACTTCCGACCCCAAGGTGGTGGTCAGGGGGTTCTTGCGGGCTCTGGAAACCAGTAACCATCTTTCCGCGTACGAATACCTCTCAGCTGGTCGCAAATCCCAGCTAGAGATCATCAAGTTTAGCGAGTCTGCACAAAAATTTCTAGAAGCAGGTGACAACGCCAAGACCCTTTCCAGGCTCCAAGTTCTGGAAGACACCCGTGTCACCAAAAATGGTAAGAGCTATAAGCTTGTCCGACCCGATGATACGCTGGCCTGGACGATCGGCGTTGAGCAGTCGCAAGGGTCCTGGTCCATCAGCCGGATCCAGGGGATGAACGAGCTTTCGTTCTGATCATTCGACTCGAAGGCTGAGCGTCGTATGTTCAGGGTCGTTGAAGAAATTCCGTACGGCCTGATACATGGCCGGGTCTCTTCTCTGCATGGTCTCTCGGGTCGGGGGGTAGGAATGGGCGATCGGCTGTCCGTCGGGCAGGGTGTAGCGATGGACGCTGACCGGTTCGGAGTGCAGATAAGTATAAATGGCATCGGCAAAATACTCGGTGGGCCGGGTATTAGGCTCCAGGATCGAGAGATGCCCCCGGGCCGGACGCTCGGAAAGTGTCCGACCGGTCACCTTTTCCACCACGGTCATGAAGTCCTCACCGTAGACTCTGGCGGTGGGCATGCCGGGAGAACGCCCCCAGGTGCCCTCGCGCCGGCGTTGGGATTTGATCTCTTCGAAACGGGCTAAAGCCGGCTGATAGATGGAGTTCAGCTTCCCCCGATGCCGGTCGATGCCCAGATCGGTTCGTTCACTAAGCGGCCCCTTGTCCGGCTCCCACAAGAAGTCCAGGGCGTGAGCCATTTCGTGCAAAATCATGTAGTCCCGAAACGGAACGCCCTCTTGATCTTTAGCCAGATCTCCGGCGGGGAAAGTGATTCTCTTCTCGGTCACGCTGTAATGGGCGTACCCGTCGTTGGGCACCACCATGGTCAAGCCGTTTTCGGCCAGACGGTTTAGAATCTTTTCGCCGTAAGGCTCGAGGGTATTGGCCAAGAGGCGAACCTGAGCCGACGTCACCTGGCCGCGCACCATGCGCTCTACAGCCCTCCTTACCCCGGACTTTTGAGGAAAGGAGGTGGGCCCGTAGAGGCCAGCTTCCGGATAGGAAGGCTGGTAGACGTCGGTCTGGTCGGGTAGACTTTGCTTCGAAGATCCCGAGAACAGTCCCGGTATTGGTCGAGGTATCGCGGAGCGGATCTGCATGGCTTTACTCTAAACCGAGCAAGCGCCTCAAGCATTAAGAGGGTGTGAACATTCCTGTGAGCCCGTTATTCACCGTCCTTACAGGGTCGAAAGTTTACAAGGAAGTCGAAATTGCTTGGATTATTCCGCATCCATTCCAGTTCGGCGCCATATCATTGAACCATGAACACGATTACCTCTCAGAACTTTCGCCCAGAGTTCGGTGCTGTACGACCTCAAAAATCTCCCTCGACTGCGCCATCGGCTGATGCCGGTAGCCCCATCAACACTCAAGATACTGCCCAGATAGGGCTGTCTGGTCTGGTTGATCAGCAAGCCCCGGGAGTGTCGTTCCTTTCCCAGAAGCTACCGGGCTACCGCTACACAGGGTTCGTCGGTACCACGATGGCCGCTCCTGTGATCAGTGGCCTGGCGGCGATCGCTTTGAGCACGTTCTCTGGCAAAGAGGAGTACATCCCCCGGGGGATTGAGCATTTGGACCTGGTTGGAGCCGTAGTGGAAGAGCACGAAGCGGTGCGTCGATTCAGTAACCGGTTGAAGGACGAGTTCGGTCTTTCCGAGATTCTGGAGAATGTGTCGGTGGAGAAGTCGACTTTCCCCTCCACCGATATGGGACTGCCCGAAGCTGGTACCGGAGCGTTTGGCATGAACGTCAGAGCGCGGAGCGTCCATCTGCGAAACGAGACTCATAACTTTTTGCTGCGGGAAAGTCTGGACAGCGATAACTCTACCGTCGCTATCTGGAACGCCGGCGAGAGAATGCCCGACATCTGGGAACGGGATCCGGAGAAGAACGTGCTGGTGGCCCCTGGTACCGCACCCGTGCAGGCATCGGCGCCCGAAGAGAGAGTAGGGCGGCTGGCTTAAAGCCTGCAAAAGAAAAAGATGTTGATAAGTGCATCAAATCTAGGATGTGATGCACTTATCTGCATCGTATGGGTTATGAGCTTCTTGAAATAGCGCGCCAAGTGCGCGAACGTAGGGCCTATCAAAATCTCAGTCAGCGTGATTTGAGTAGGCTCTCAGGCGTACCCCAGGCGCAGATCTCTCGAATCGAAGCCGGCAAGATCGATCTGCGACTGTCCAGTTTGATCGCCCTGGCCAGTGCCCTGGGGTTGGAACTTATCCTGGTGCCCCGCCAGGCCACCCCGGCAGTCAGAGCAGTCGTGGGAGCACTGAGCGGCACTTCAGAGGGAGACGAACCGCGTCCGGCTTATACGCTCGATGAGGAAGATGATGATGATTGAGATCCCCAGTCTGGCTGTCTACTTGCACAACCGGAGGGTGGGAACGCTCCCTATTAAGCCCTTAAAACGGTTCAGGCCTTAATAGCCTTACGTCGTCTCTTTAACGCCATGTTCACATGTAAATTGAGCGGGCTTTCTATACTAGGTTCACCAGATAGAACTCATTACTCTTCGTATGCCGTGTCCGCTTGCACGGTACACGAATCCCTGAAGGGGGCCGACGTGAATATACAATCAACCAGACTTTTAAGGGCAGCGGCCGTACCGGCAAAAGCTCCGGCTGCCCCGGCCAAGGAGGCGGCAGCAGACCAGACCGCCCCGGCCGTAGACGGTGACGCCGTGGAACTCAACGGTGACGCCAAGAAGGAGTGGACCGTTTTGGTATGGGCCAACGGCAAGACCAACGGCGCAGACCGCCTGGCACCGTCCGTCATTCGCGAACTGGAGGTCGCAGGCTCCGACGAAAACATGGACATCGTGGCTCAATTGGGCCGCAAAGGTCGAATCTACGACAAGGTGACCAAAGACTGGAGCGGTACCAAGCGCTACCACATCCAGCGCAACCCCGATCCCATGGGGGTGCAGGAAGAGCTGATCAAGTGGTTTTTGCCACCCTACACCGACGGCATCGTCAGTCCTGTACTGCAAGACCTGGGCAAGGCCGATATGGGCAGTTCCGCCTCCCTCTCAGAGTTTCTCCAGTGGGGTATGAAAGAGTACCCCGCCAAAAACTACGCCGTGATCATCTACGGTGAAGGAGGCGGAATGGCGGCTGCCGGGCTGGATGAAGAGACCGGCCACCGCTTGACCCCCGCCGGGATCCAGCAGGCCTTCCGGGAAGCCAAAATCGCCACCGGCGAAGACATCGACCTGGTAGCCTTCGACTCCGATTTCTCCGGAGGTCTCGAAACGGCGGCTCAGTTGAGCGACGTGGCCGACATCATGGTGGCCTCCGAAGCGGGGCTGAACCTGGGTTCCATTCAGATGGATATGGTGATGAAGGACCTCAAGTTTGAACTGGCCGAGAAGGGTGAAGTGACCCCTCGCCAACTGGCTGACTGGTTCGTCTTCGAAACCCGTGCCAACCCCGGCCCCCTGGCCGAAATGGTCAACCCCACTCTGTCAGCCATCGACCTGAAGAAAGTCGGAGGAGTGAAAGACGCCTACGGCACCCTCTCCGAGAAGCTGGCTGATGTCTTGAACGAGAAGCCGGAAGCCAAGGAGGCTCTGCGCCAGGCCATCGGTGAGACCCAGGCCTACGCCGAGAACAACAGCACCAACGGCTTTTTCGGAGACTACCGCGACGTCGGTCACTTTGCCCAAAAGCTCAAAGAGGACGTTCGCCTGGGCGAAGACGTGCACAGAGCGGCCGATGCCCTGCTGAACGCTACCAAAGAAGCCGTCATCGATCATAGCTCCCACGGCGCCTTCCGGGAAAACAGCACCGGCCTCACCGCTTACCTGCCGCTGGACGCCGGGTACGACCTGCACAACAGTTGGAAAGCTCCTCGTGGCTTCGACCCTCTACACGGCTACAACGACACCTCGGTGGCCCAGGACTCCAAGATGGGTGAAGTTCTGAAATCCATCTCCGAGGAAGGTAAGTTCAACGCCAAGTTGCGTTCGCTGGGCCTGGGCAACGTGGGCATCGTAAGGACCCACAAAGCTCTGGGTGCAGCCAAAAAAGTGGGCAATTTCGCCCTGGGAGTGGCCTCCAACATCGGAGCTATTCACGGTTGGTCTTACGCTCGCGGAAACGAGCCGGGCGGTTACCTCGGTATCCCTGCCAAGTACGCCGTACCTATGGCCCCGGTGGGTGGCCTGCGCAGAGCGTACTTCGGAGCTTCTCAGATCGTGAAGTCGGCTACCGACGACAAGCTGGTCAACAAAAAACAGGCTATCATCGACGGCTCCGTGGACACCTTGTCCGGACTGGCGGTGACTACCGCGGCCGGTATCCACATCGCCGAGATGATGGGTAAAGCTACCGAACAGATGTCGGCCTTTAAACAGCCGGCCGGTATCGTAGCTGTGGGCGTCCCGTTTGTGAAGACCGCTTACGGGATGATCGCCTCCAAAAACGCCGCCGTGAAAGCCAAGGAAGAAGTGCTGGCGATGACCACCGATGAGCGCAAACTGCAGCTCGCCGACGGTGAACAGAAGCACTACTACGTTTCACCCGTTGCCGAGTGGCTCGTTAAGAACGTGGGTGGCGGCCAGCTCGATATGAGTCAGGCGAAAGCATAGACCAGGATTGAAGGAAGAAGAACAATGATTAACTCAACCACATTCAACGTATCGCAGTCCCTTCGCCAGGCCAATCCTGGTGCGGACCTCAAACAGATGGCCGAGAAGGTCAAAGACGAGGACGGCTTGATCCAACTCATCGTTTCCGCCCAAGACGGCGACGAGATCTCAGCGGCCAACGACTTCGTCAACCTGACCGGTGCCAAAAACGTCGAAAGACTGGAGATCATCGATGCATTCACCGCCGATGTCACCCCGGAGGCTTTCGATAAACTGGTGAACAATGCACCCAAGGGAGTGACCATCACCTTCGACGAGTTGGTGAGCGTCTCGGATCCGGTCGAGCTCTCTCGTCCGGAAGAGATGAAGGAAGCCTTGAAGGAGCGGGAGTCCCAGGGTCCCTCGCCCTTGCTGGACAACTCCATCCGCACTCTGGGCATCGAAAAACTGTGGGAGCAAGGCTACAAAGGCCAGGGCGTAACCATCGCCGTGATCGACACCGGTATCGCTCCCCACCCGGATTACAACGGCCGTGTTAAGGGCTTCAAGGATTGGGTTGCCGGCAAGACCGAGCACTACGACGATCAGGGGCACGGAACTCACGTGGCCGGTTGCGCCCAGGGCGACGGAACCATGTCGGCGGGCAAGTTCATGGGGCCGGCTCCGGAAGCCGATCTGGTGGGCATCAAGGTGCTGGACAAGCGAGGAAGCGGACGACTCTCCGACATCATCAAAGGTGTGAACTGGGCAGTCGACAAGAAAGAAGAGCTCGGCATCGACATCATCAATATGTCGCTGGGTGGTCCGGTGTTTGCTAGCTACAAGAACGATCCGGTCTCTCAGTCGGTCGGCAAGGCCGTGGAAGCCGGGATCATCGCCATGGTGGCTGGTGGAAACTCCGGTCCTAAGCCGTCCACCATCGGAACCCCCGGAAACCACCCCGACGCCTTCACCGTGGGCGCTCTGAACGACCGTGGCACGGTTTCCCGGGCCGACGACCAGGTAGCCTTTTTCTCCAGCCGTGGTCCTACTGCCCACGACGGATTGACCAAGCCGGATATTCTGTCTCCGGGAGTCGCCATCACCGCGGCCAACGCCAAGGACTCGGCTCTGGATCACGCTCCTGTGCCACACGTGGGCCAGAGTTACATCACCATCAGCGGAACCTCCATGGCAACCCCGGTCATGGCCGGCATCGTGGCTTCGGTTCTCTCGGCAAACCACGACATGACCCCGGCCCAGGTCAAAGAGATCTTCATGGCCACCGCCGACAAGCTAGAAGGCGAAGATGGCAACAGCCAGGGCTCCGGCGTAGTGGATCCCCAGGAAGCACTCGCCAGAGCGCTGGCTCTGAAGAACAGCGGACAATCGGCGGCTTAACCGGCGATCGACTGCTCCTACAAGCAACCCGAGCTCCGGCTCGGGTTTTTTGTGATCTGTCTCTTGCGCTTTGTTTAATACATTAACAACCTGGACATCTTTGACCCGCTCTTAACCCTTTCTTTCCAGCCGAAAAAAACATGAGCGCAGTATTCTTCTTGTCATTAGGAATTAGCAAATAGGAGACCCACTTGACAACAGTTTCAACTATCAATGCGACGTTGTGGAGAGCAAATATGATGTCGCGTGGTTTACCGGGACAGAATATCCTATTGGAGCGCTGGTTGAAGAGCAGAGCTTTCAAGTGGATGCCGGCGGGCGGTTCCAACGACCTCATGCCTCCAGTCTAGAGGAAGCCAAAGAGTTGCTTTCCAGTGAATTTCTGGCCAGGGGCCAAAGAGCTGAGAAGCTGATTCAGTCGGCCACAGATTGGCACCACCGCGCTCAGGCTCTCGATGGCGAACTCGAGGTGGACCTGAACCCACGCGCGCAGGTTACAGTGGCAGCAAATCTTTATATCGCAGATGCTCGGAGCAATGAGTGGGACGACCCGCTGCTAGAATGGGACCCTCGCCCCGAAACGGTTGATTTAGAGTCTGATCCCAATAAGCTGTTTGTGGCCAGCTATAACTACGGAGATCCGGTTACCCTACGCGCCTCCTTTCAGGAGGGTGATATGGAGTTGACGCTGCGGGACTTTGTCAAAGAATCAGCCGAAAAGCTGACCTGGTCGAAGACCGATGGCCAGGTACACTACCAGAAGTTCGAAATGAAGAACTCGCTGCTCAGCGACCTTCGCAAGAAGAGATGAGTTGGTCGACCCTAAACAGGATCGGAAAAACCCGAGCTGTACAGCTCGGGTTTTTGGTCTAGGGAGTGGCCGCGTAATCCCGGCTGAACAGTTTGCAGGCAGCGGCACAGAATTCGGGGAGGTCTTCGGGCATTCTGGAGGTGACCAGGTTACCGTCCGTGACCACCGCTTGGTCCACGTACTCGGCTCCGGCGTTTTTGAGGTCGACGGCCACCGACTGGTAGCAAGTCATTCGGCGGCCTTTCACTCCTTCGGCTGAGATCAGAAGCTGGGGGCCGTGGCAGATGGCTGCGATGGGCTTGCCTTCGGTTACGAAGTGTCTGACAAACTCCACCGCACCATCCTCCATGCGTAGATTTTCAGGGGAATGACCTCCTGGGATGAACAAACCGTCGAAGGTCCTCGGATCGGCAAGTTTTAGTGATTGGTCCGAGCGCAACGTTGTATCGCCCTTCTTACCCTCGTACTCCTGGTTGTTTTCAGGAGCTACGATGACCACCTCGAACCCTTCGGCTCGTAAGTGCTCCAGAGGTTGTCGCGCCTCGGAGTCCTCGAATTCTTCGGTCAGTAGCATTGCTATTTTTCTCATTCTCTTCTCCTTTTCTTGGAACCTTAGTCTATGAAGCAGACCTCAGGGACTCCATATCCTGGAGGATGAGGGGCGGGTGTACCGAGGTGGTCAACCCGCGAGAAGTTTGGGCGCTCTGGCGCTCTGGGCCGAATTCTTAGCGTTTAAGCTCTTGCAAAGAGATAAACATGGGCATTTCAGCGCCATACCTCTCTATTCGCCCGTCTTCAAGAATTTTGGGCAGATATTCCTCTCCCATCGGGCGCTCAATAACATTTCCAGCATAGCTAACGCTGCCGTTGACCCCACTGACACTTCCGTCGGGTTTGAAAGTGTAGGATGTCCATTTTTCGGGGGCGTAATTCTCACGCCATACGACAGTGCCGTCCTTATGTATTTCCTGCGAGGAGAATTTCGTGAAAGTGTAGGGGTTGGGACTGCGATGTTGGGAAAGGACCAGTGTGTCTTCGCTTGCTGAAGCCTTTAAATAGCGCTTTTCACCGTTTATCCGCACCTCGCCGGCCAGGCTGGTGACGGAAATTCCACCCTGCAAGGTGGCCTGAATATCTTCGCGCAGCAAGCGGTCTTTTGGGTCCTCAACCCATTCGGATCCGGCTGGGATGCTCTTGGTTTCCATCGTTCGGGCAACGGTCACTCGCTCAAAAATTCCATCATTTTTGATGTCCACCGGAACATCGACGCGCCTCCCGTTGGCACCTTCGATACTAGGGAAGCGGACTGTCTGACCCAACCACTCCGGAGGTAAAGTCATCGAGAAAGTCCGTCCTTCTTTTCCGGCCTCACGAATCTTACCATTCTTATAGGAGTAGCCGGTACCATAGTAGTTGGGGTAGGGAGCACGAAACTTTTCAATCAGGCCATTGTCTATGGTCAGATAGGGTGACTCCACCTTGCCCGTCTCCAGGTCGTAGGTGACGCCTCCGTCGGGCTTGCCTGAATGGGCGATGTTGAGGTGCCCTTCTTTGTCTAGTTGAACCTGCAAGTCTCTTTCGCTCAAAGGGTTATAACGCTGGATATCATCACTGCCATAGATCGGGACACCCTTTCTCAGGGGCAAACTAATTTTCATCTCGGTGGGTTCGATACCCAGATTGACCCGGCCCGCCGTCTCACCGGCCGGGCCGCGAGCTTCATTCTCAGAAATCCACATAACGGGTCGTTTCGGTCCGCTGTTGGTGACACTCAAGAAGCCGCCGTTAGCGGGAAACTCCACCAATATGTTCTTCTCGTTTTCATAAACTTTGGCTTGCTTAAAAACGGTACTGGGTTGTTCGGGAACACCAAGGTTTGCCTGCAACCGGCTGCGCTGCTCGTCGTGGCGTTTGAGTACCGATTGCTCGATCTGACTCTTTTGGCGTTTTGCCAAAGCGTGGACGACAAGCGTACCGGTAAGTCCCGCCCCCAGGCCCAGGGCACCCCCCAGCAGAACCTGATCGGTGGCTACTCCCAGAGCGATGCCCAGACCTAATCCGGTCGTCACAGCGGCTGCCGATTTTAAGGTGGTGTGGGGATTGGGTACGAAACTATCGACCCACCCTGGAACTTCCTGTTGAGGGGCTGGGACCGGTTTCTGGAATCGTTTGTGAGAGTTGACTGAGCTAGATTGTATTTTCATGTTGTAAAGAGTCTAGGTGGATAGCCTTAAAGAGTTGTGAAAACGCTAAGCGAGAAGCTGCTCGACCTTCCGGCACAGCCTGGTGGTCTCATCCAGGTCTCTCCCCACCGCTACATAATCAAATCCCTCGCCTGCCTCCAGACGGGTAGGAGAGAGCCAGACGATTCCCGTTCCCTGCTTGAACAGGATCGGGCGGAGAGACTCTAGCACTCGGCCAAAGGGTAGGCCTGACATCTCCTGATGGTCATGGACAATCGCCACCGACTGCCTGTTACAATCGACCCCCAATCGCTTTAGCAGTGTCATGGGGATGGAGGTGCCGCCCCAGCGGCCGTTGCACTCGATCCAACGAACCCTCGTTTTACCGCTCCGGGTTTTTTCCACGATGGCGTCCAGGCTGCATCGTCCGTAGTAGCCGAGCAGTTGGTAGAAGACCGCTAGCAAAGTGGCCTCATGCACCAAGACATCGGTGGGCACCGACCCGTCCGAGAGCGATCGGGCCCCCGCGAATCTTCCCAGTTCACCGGTCAGGACTTGCTCGAAGAGCCCCTCCACGATCGGAAGGCCTCGACCTCGCAGTGGAATCCAGAGTTGAACCGAGGGGCTGGAGTGGACTTTCTCGCTCCACGACTCCACCTGCACCGGAAACGGCTCGGTCCAACGGGCCCGCTCCAGTTGTGCCAATAGATACGCACACAATTCCCGACCTTCCAATGGTTCCACATCGGGTTTCCTGATCAAGACGTTGCCGAAAGAGCCGGCGCTGTTTCGGAGCTTAATACAGACCGTCCCGTTTTCGTGGGTCAGGGCCTTGACCTTAGTAGCCAGGGCGGGTACGGAGTGGGCTTGATAGGAGCGAGGAACCGAGTCTTCATTATCCAGCACGCGGGGAGTGGAGACGGCAAACCAGGTCTTGTCGTTGACTCGCTCGCACAACCTTGGGGGAGGCGCTTCCACGGTGACCTGCACACGCGAACGGTGGTGGAGCGAGCGAGCGAGGTCCCAGACAGGTTCGCACCCCATGTAAGGGCGGATTCGGAAGCCACCGGCGCTGCGGGCTTTGCGAGCCAGCAACTCCATGAGGTGATCGTCCTTCATCACTCGGTGGGCTAGCGGCTCAAACGGCTCTCCCCGGCAGGGCAGTTCCACCTCGAGCTTTTCGAGGTTCAAGACGGTTTCTACGTAACGCTCGAAATCTGGACAGGGGGCCGAACCGGTAACGATCGTATCCCCGTCTTCTGCCAGATGGAGAAAACGGTAGTCGTAGCCTCGGCCTCCCATGCTGCAGAGATTGATGGCGCTGTTGTCCACGATGACCAGGCCGGGAAACTCCGAGGGCCCCTGGCACAGGCTTTCGGGGAGGTCGTACTGGTGCTCGGTCTCCTCCTGAGCGAGATCCTCCAGACGGTCGTATTCGAGGGTCGTGAGAGTTACAGGAATAGAGCGGCTTACGCTATGAAGAGCGGTTGTCATAATTTGGGATCACCTTTCCGTATCCACGGTAAGCGGTGGACAGGTTCGGGTCTCCCTTAGATCGGATAACGGGTGGGTACCCCTTCAGTGGTTGCGAAGGGCATTGATGATTTCGCCCTTGTTCATATCCGAGCGTCCATCGATGTCGAGTTCGCGTGCGCGCTGATAGAGCTCTTTCTTGGTCCACTCTTCATAGGCGGGAGAGTTACCCCCTCTTCGCCCTACGGCCGACCGACCGTCTCGGTGGGCGGCGTTGGCGATACGCGCGGACTTCTCTTTGCTGTTGCCCTCTTCTCGAAGCCTTTCGTAAAGCTCATCGTCTTTGATCTGATTTCCGTGGTTTTTGCTCTTTGCCATTTGTCGTCTCCTGATCAGGTTTCGGGTTTGTCTTTGCCGCCCCCGAGCAAGGCGAGGCCGACGACTAACAGTATGGCGAGGATTAATATGGTAACGAGATATCCCATGGGTTGAACTTCCTTTCTACCATGAGACTGCCACCGTTGAGTTGTTCAGCCCAACATACCGCGGCTTGCGCGGTTCGCATACCAGAGAGGTTCTACTTAAGGTGCTCTTTGAAGCTCGATCCCAGGGCCTCTCGAAAGCCTGTGCAATAAAAAAAAGGCCGGCTCCAGGAGCTTCTCTTCAAGCTCGTGGAACCGGCAATCTTATTCCGGAGGGTTACCGGCGATCACGGTAATCGTAATTGTAGGAGTGCTGGATAAGCGGTTCGTCCCTCTCCCAATCACCCTCGTAGTCGCGGCGGAGTTCGTCGCGCAGGGTGGGGTTCCAGGTGGGGTACTGTTTGCCGTAATGGTCCCGAGCCGCGTAGCCGTAGCGGAAGGCGGGTTCCATATCGTCGAAGTCCATTTCTCCATAGCGATACGTCGACTGTTTTCCGGACATCTGCTTGACCGTGTCATCAACATCCTGATCCAGGTCTCGAGCGCGGTCGGAACCGAAATCGTGTCGGGTTTGTTCCCAGTCGTTTCGAAAAGCTGCCTTGACCCTTTCCCAGGTGCTGGTGTGTTCATCGGTGTACCATTTTGCTCTAGTAGCCATAATTTTATATTTCCTAATGTGTAAAGTCCTCGATGGAGGCCATCGAAGCTGCTTCTCATTATGTGGACTGCTCGGGTCGAGTGAGCCGATCGATAGAGTCGAGAGGGGATATCCTCAGGTTCCCATCCGAGGGCGAGGGAACCTGAGGATAGAGGTTCGGGCTACCACCGTAGGTCGATCCCACGCCGCCGTGGTCCGATCCTGGATGGAGAGGAGATAGCAATGCCAAAAAAGGAAAAGAAAGTGGTCCTGATCACCGGGGGGAGTTCGGGTATCGGAGAAGCGGCGGCCGAACGGTTGGCCGCTTCCGGCTGGCGAGTAGCCATCGTGGGTCGAAGCGAGGACGAACTGGCGGAGGTCCAGAGTCGACTGGAGAAAAAACAACAGGAGTGTCTGACCTTCATCGCCGATGTGCAAGACGACCGGGCCATGGGTAGGGTCTTTGAAGAAGTGCTTCAGCACTGGGATAGGCTCGATAGCGTATTCGCCAATGCCGGAATTAATGGCGTGTGGGCCGATTTGGACCAGCTAGAACTTGAAGATTGGGATGAAACCCTCTCGATCAATCTGCGGGGCACCTTTCTCACCATCAAGCTCGCGTACCCTCATTTGAGGAAGCAAGGGGGCACCGTGGTGGTCACCTCTTCGGTCAACGGCACTCGGATGTTCAGCAATCAAGGGGCCACCGCTTATGCTGTCTCCAAAGCGGGTCAGGTGGCGCTGGTCAAAATGCTGGCGGTGGAATTGGCCCGGCAAAAGATCCGGATCAACGCCATATGTCCGGGGCGCATCGACACTGAGATCAACGACAACACTGAGCGCAAGACAGAAAAGCCGATGGAGGTGAAGTTTCCGGACGGAAACATTCCTCTCACCGGAGAGCGGGCCGGAACTGCTGAACAGGTGGCAGAACTGGTTCATTTCCTGACCTCGGATGCTTCCTCCCATATCACCGGGAGTGTCATTTTCATTGACGGAGGGCAGTCGCTGCTACAGGGTTAGGATAGCAATCCTGGAATAAGTATAGTAAGCCGATGAAAGATAGCTTCTACTTATTTCGTTTTCGGGACATTCCCATCAAAGCCCACTGGACATTTCCATTGTTTGCGGCGTTCTGGATTTTTCGGGATTCCGATCCCCAGGCCTTTCGGTTTAACCTGGGCTTTGCAGCCATTCTTTTTGTCACCGTGATCCTGCACGAACTCGGACACGCTCTGACCGCTCGCTCGATCGGGGGGGTGGCCAAGGAGATCGTGCTGTGGCCCCTGGGGGGCCTAGCGTACACCACTCACCACCGCACTCTGCAGAACAGCCTGAAGGTAACCCTGGGAGGGCCTCTGGTCCATCTTCCCCTGGCCGTTATATTGGGTTTGGCGGTTTATCTGGTGGAGGGTTCGTTTTCCTGGTTGACCTTCAGCCCGTTCTACTCTCAAATGCCTGCGGTTAGCCATATGGCGACCCTTTATCTGGTGATAGCCGTCAAGGTGCAGGTGATCCTTTTTCTCTTCAATATGTGCGTGCCGGCTTATCCGTTAGACTGCGGCCACGCCATCGTGAAGGTCGCCTTGATCAGAGGTGTGAGCGTGGAAAAGACAGCCAGGTTCATCATCGGCGCCTCCTTTATCGTAGCGCTGGTTCTGTTGCTCTACTTCCGGCTCTTTCTGGTCTCGGCGTTCATCATCTATGAAACCTGGCGCCTCTATCAATTGATGAGAGCCGGAGCCTTAAATGAGCATCCGCTGTTTGCCATGGCTCACAGCCTGCGCTCAGAACCCCGGGCTCGTAAGTCTCACTTGAAGTTGGTAGCCAATAAAACAGCGGAACGAACCTGCCCCCACTGCGGGCAGGCCGTTCCGGCTAAAGCACAGATGTGCGGACGCTGCGAGCGGATGCTCTAGATTTTCGATTCAGGGTTGGCCCAGCCGATAACACCGACTCCGATTCGGGAGCCCGCGTCTCCCGAGGGTTGGCTCTGCAGGTCGTCCTGGCCCGCGTGCAGTACCAGAGCCCGCCCTACAATAGCGTTATCGCCTTTCTTCAGGGCGATCCCTTCGACCATAAGATCGAGAGTGACCACTCCGTTGGCATCCGCTTTCACGTTGCCCAGATCGCCGGCGTGACGGTGAGCAGCTTCGGGACCGGCGTGAGGGTGGTCCTCAGGGTTGAAGTGTCCACCGGCGCTGGTACCATCGGGCTTGGTGAAATCACCGAACTCGTGGATATGAAACCCGTGGACTCCGTTGGGCTTTAGCCCCTGGATCTTTCCGGTGACGTGGATTTTGCCGTCCTTCTTCTCAAAAAACACTTGACCGAGAAACTTCTGCTCGGGAGCTTCTTTGACCTCAGAAGATACGAGTACAGCGACCGCTCGAGTCGTTTTGGTAGCCTTCTTCTCTTCAGCGAAGGTCGAGGTTGTGATGGCAATGGCCATCACAAGGGAAATAAAGAGTTGCATTCTTTTACTGGTTAACATACGCCAACTTAGCGCCAATGTGGCCAGGCCCGCACTACCGAGCCGGGTATCATGGGGGTATCCCCGAGTATCATAGGAAGGTTCTGCCCGAACTATTAAGAACGAACGTGGTCATAGCCTTGCTATTTGTCACCATCGTCATACTTTTGTTGGTTGCCATGACTGCGCTCTACGTCGCAGCAGAGTTTGCTTCCGTTGCGGTGCGAGTGGTGCGCATTCAGGCCTTGGCCGAAGAGGGCAACACCACCGCTAAAAAGCTGTTGCCTCACCTCAAGGATGCCCAAAGCCTGGACCGCTACGTGGCGGCCTGCCAGATCGGCATCACCATCTCCAGTCTGGTGTTGGGGGCCTACGGCAAAGGGCAGATGGCTCATTATCTCAGGCCGTATCTAAGCGAGGTGCCCGGGGTCAATGTGGACCAACTGACGACGATCGTGGTTTTGTTGGGGCTGACGATTTTTCACGTGGTTTTGGGAGAACTCGTGCCCAAAGCGGTGGCGTTGCGCTACCCGGAAAAGCTGGCTCTGGCCTTGACCTACCCCATGCTGTTTTCACTGGCCATCTACGGCTGGTCGATCAAGGTTCTCAACGGCAGCGGAAACCTCATTCTGGCTCTTTTTCGCATCCCGCCGGCGGGGCATCGGCACGTGCACAGTCCCGAAGAACTGGAGCGCCTGGTCAGCCACGATACCGAATCGGTGGACCTGGACGAAGAGGATCGTCGCTTACTTACTCGAGTGTTTCGCTTCGGGGATCACAGCGCCCATGCCGTAATGGTCCCCCGTACCAAGGTGGTGGGGCTCAATCTTCAGGCCGACCTGGAGAGCAACCTGCAGACAATGGAGAGCAGCGGGCATACTCGTTTTCCGGCCTTTGACGAAGACGCCGATAAAGTGGACGGTTATATCCATCTCAAAGATGTGACCAGGGCACTTGCCGATGGCACCCTGACGGACCTTCGAACTCTGCTCCGTCCGGTCAATTTCGTTCCTGCCAATCTTCGGGTGGACCAATTGTTTGAACGGATGCGTATTGAGCGAGCCCACCTGGTGGTGCTCCTCGACGAATTCGGAGGCACGGCGGGGATCGTGACCATGGAGGATATCCTGCAGGAAGTGATCGGTGAGATGCAAGATGAGTTTACCCGACGGGTTGATCGCATCCTGGAACGAGATGGCACGAAACTGCTGGTACGGGGAGCGCTACTGGTAGAGCAGTTGGGCGACGAGATCGGGCAAGAGTTCACCGACGTTCCGGCCAACACCGTGGGGGGCTTGGTCATGCATCTGTTGGGTCGTCCGGCTCAGCAGGGCGAGCAGGTGGAGTACCAGGGAATCAAGTTTACCGTGGTTGAAGTTCAGCGAAATCAGGTGAGCCGAGTGAGAGTCGAGCATGGCTGAGCTAGCTATCATCATCGGGATCAGTTTCGTCCTGCTGGTCTTGAACGGGATCTACGTGGCTGCAGAATTTGCCGTGATCTCGTTGCCCAAGATCAAGCTCGAACAGCAAGCCTCCGAAGGGGATGCCAACGCCCGTCGCTATCTTGGCGTGATCACCGACAGCATGCGGCAAGACCGCTACATCGCGGTGGCTCAGATGGGTATCACCCTGGCCAGCCTGGGCTTGGGTATGTACGGAGAGCACGCCCTGGCTCACTGGCTGGAGCCGTATTTTCAGCAACTGGGTGCCTGGAGCGATGCCGCGGTGAAGTCCATCTCGGTGGGCACGAGTCTGCTCCTGCTGACCTACTTTCACATCGTGATCGGTGAGATGGTACCCAAAAGTTTGGCCCTGATGCATCCGATCCATACGGCCAAGTATCTCTGGTGGCCTATGCGGATCAGCGCCTTCATACTGGCCCCTCTGGGTTGGCTCCTGAACAACCTGGGCTTTCTCTGCCTAAGAATACTGGGACTTCCCGTTTCGCAGGACCTCTCCACCGTATACTCTCCCGATGAGCTACGCCTGGTGATGGAGGAGAGCAAGGTCGAAGGCCTCCTGCCGCCCGAGCAGCACCAGATGCTGGAGCGGGTCATGGATTTCGGCGAACGGCATCTACGGCTGGTGATGGTACCTCGCACCAAGGTCGTGGGGATCCCGGAGACCGCTACCGTAACCGATGCTCTGGCCCTGCTGAAGGCGGAGGAATATAGTCGCTTCCCCGTCTATCGGGGTGATCGGGACAACATCATCAGTGTGCTCCACGTCAAGGATCTTTTCGGGGCTTTACGGCGGGGAGAGACCGAGCGACTCATCACGGAGCTTGCGCATCCAGTGGAGTACTTCCCGGAATCGCTCCTGCTGGATGACGCTCTGGAGAAACTTCGCGCCGCCAAGGCCCACTTTGCGGTGGTGGTAGAGGACCGGGGAGGGACCGCGGGGATTGTCACCGCCGAAGACCTCATCGAGGAGTTGTTCGGAGAGATCCGTGACGAGTTTGATGAGGATGAACTTCCCCTGGCTGAGGCCACCGAAAACGGCTGGCGGGTTCACGGCCGAATCTCGCTGCTGGATCTCGAAGAGATTCTGGGTGAGAAAGTCGAGATCGTGGGGGATGCGGAGACCGTGACCGGGCTGCTGTCCGAGCTTCTGGCCAAGGTTCCGGAGGTGGGCGACGTGGCGGTTCACTGCGGTTTTCGGTACGAGGTGGAAAGCGTGGAGCAGCACACCGTGAGCTATTGCCGTATCTGCCCGGCTTATACCGGTCCCGTGGCTCCCGAGGAGGAGCCGGAGTTATAGTTTCAGGGGCCAGAAGATCGGGATGAAAACCGTGGCCACCACCCAGCACAGCAGATTCAAGGGGGTACCGACCTTCAGAAAGTCCACGAATTTGTATTGGCCCGGTCCATAGATCATCGTATTGGTCTGGTAGCCCACCGGGGTCATGAAGCTGGCTGAAGCAGCAAACATGACCGTGATAAGAAAAGGGCGCGGGTCCAGGTCCAGGGCCAGCGCGGTGGCGATCGCCAGGGGGGAAACCAGAACCGCGGTGGCGCTGTTGCTGATGAGTTCGGTGAGGATCATGGTGATGAGATAGATCCCACTGAGCAAAACCACGGGCCCAAAATCTCCCATCGCTCTGACCAGTTGTGCGGCAGCCAGGCCTGCTGCCCCCGTTTTTTCGATGGCCGCCCCCAGACTCAAACTTCCGGCGATCAGAAAAATCACCTTAAAGTCGAGGGCCCGATAAGCGTCTTCAAGTCGCAGGCATCCAGTGAGAACCATGGCCAGACAACCGACCACCGACCCCGCATTGATGGGAACGATGTTGAAACTCGCCAAGAGCACCACGCTGGCAAAGAGGAAAACCGCCAGTCGAGCTTTGTCTTTGCGGAACCACCCCTCCCCGTACTCCGAGACCAGATGGAACCCCCTTTGGAGCTTAAATTGCTCTAGCCGATCTCGGTGGACTTCGACCAACAGTACGTCTCCCGAAGAAAGGGGAACCCTCCCCAGGCCTTCACGGAGCAATTCCTGCCGATGTCGCACGGCGATCGCGGTGCCCCCAAAGCGATTTCGAAAATCCACTTCGGCGAGAGAGTGTCCTTCCAGCGAGGAGCCTGGAACGATCACGATCTCCACTAACTCCGATTGGTTGGAACCCTCCAGTTCACGACGCCCTTTGACCCGCACGTCCGGGTGACTCTGAAGGGTTCTCAGCTTTCCCACGTCGCAACGAACTCGCAACTCGTCATTGGCTTGCAGCGTTTCTGCCGAGCCCGGCAAGACGATGCTCGTACCGGCTCGCTTGATCTCCAAAACGTCGAGGTCGAGATCTCTTAGAAGGGTGCAGTCAGCCAGCGACTGCCCTACGCTTGTGGCTTGAGGGAGAATCACCAGCCCAAGATGGAATTCACCCATTTCGTAAGACTCGGACAACTCGGCCGAGGGCCGGCGATCGGGTAAGAGACCTATGCCGATAAACAGCACGTAAGCGATTCCTATGACTACCGTGATCACGCCAAGATGGGCAAATTCGAACATACCCAGTGGTTGCAGCCCGTGGCGCACTCCGATGGAGTTGACCAGAAGGTTGGGGGAGGTTCCGATCAAGCTGCACGTACCACCCAGGATAGCCGCGAAAGAGAGGGGCATCAAAAGTTTAGTGGGGCTGATCTTTGCGTTCCGCGCGATGGCGACTACGATGGGCAGAAACACCGCCACGCAAGCCGTGTTGTTGATGAAGGTGGAGACGGCAGCCACGGTGATCAAAAGGGCCGTGATGCCCAGCCAGAATCTGCGCCGGATCAGCCGGGTGAGTACGCCGGCCAGATTGTTCACCGCTCCGGTCCTGGAGAGACCGGCCCCCAGAACCAGCATGGCGGCTACGGTCACGGTGGCGTCATCGGCGAAGCCGGAGAAGGCCTCGCCGGGCGTGAGAATGCCGGCCAGGGTCAGGGTTGCCATGGCCAGCATCGCCACCAGATCCACCGGCAGGCGCTCGGTCACAAACAAGATGATTGTTGCCAGCAAGACCAGGGAGACTGTGAGTACCCCGGATTCCAGGTGGATCTGCAGAAAATCCATCACGTCTCAAACTCCGAAACTCGAATGAGAGCGTAACCGAGCATTTTTTCTGCTTCCTCGCGTTCGGAGTCCGAACCGTCGAGGTGGGACCAGAGACTTCGCGCCTCGGTCAAGGCTTCAGCGGCTTTGCGGTAGTTTCCGCATTGGTAGTACACGGTCCCCAAGGAATGGACGGCTCGGGCCCGGGCCGTCCTAAGCTCCAGCCCGCCTCGGGATACAACCAGTTCGCGATACCTCTCCCGTGTACTTTCCAGTAACTCGATCGCTTGCTCCGGTTGTTGGAGTTCCTGATAAATACCAGCCAGGCCCCGCTCGACCATGGCCAGGTTGGCCAGCCCTGCCGGGTAGGTCTCCAGCGATTCCAGCCAGATCGTTCGGGCCGTTCGGTAAGCCTCCGCGGCTTCTTTAAACTGTTCTCGAAGATCCAAAAGATGCCCCAGGTTGCCGTAGGCCGAGGCCAGGTGGTGGGATTGTCCCTCTTGCAGCGGAGCCGCCTCCAGGGTCTCGATGGCTACCTTCTGAAAAGTCAAGGCTTCTTCGTTCTGCTGTAAACTCGAAAGTGCCTGGGCCAGATTGGACTGAGTTAAACCCAGACTGACGTGGAGCCCGGGGCGACCTTCGAGCAAGAGTTCGCGCCAGATCAGAATGGCCGCACGATAGCAAACCGTGGCTTGCTGATAACGCCCGCACATGCTCAACCCGTTTCCCAGGTTGAGCTCCAGCGTGGCCATCCGATCCCGCAGATCAAAACCTTGATCCTCGACCGAGTTCAAGAGATCGCGGGCTCTTTTGTTGGCTTCCATGCCCTCTTCCAGCATCCCCTGATGGCGGAGTGCGTTGCCGAGGTTGCCCAAGGCTCCGGCCAGACCGTCCAGGTTCTGCAGGGTAGGCTCCCGCTGGTAGAGGCTCTCATTCAGGT
Source organism: Vulcanimicrobiota bacterium (assembly GCA_041676625.1). GTDB lineage: Bacteria > Vulcanimicrobiota > Xenobia > Xenobiales > JADMJV01 > JAEXNA01. The sequence continues at coordinate 34,504 of JBAYRN010000012.1, read as the reverse complement.
CTACCGTGCGCCGCTGGCGGGCCAGCGCCCGGTGGGAGTCGCCCAGTTGGGCGTAGGCATTGCCCAGGTTCCCTTCGGCCGCGCTCAGCCAGCTCAGGCGTTCGTTGGAGTCGTCGTTGTCGTTGCTCCAAAGCTCCAGCGCTCTTTGAAAAGCCTCCACCGCCTCCTGAGCTCGGCCGAGCTGGCGCAGGGTGAGGCCCAGATTGTTTTCTAAGCAGCCCCTGGTGTCAGGGTCGTCGGCAAGTTCAACCTGCAGACCCCTCTGATAGGCCGCCAAGGACCGCTCCAATTGATTCCAGGTACGCCAGGCGTTTCCGATGCTATTTTCCAGACGGCTCAGTATCCAGGGGTCTTCCTCGCCCGGAGGTAAACTCAAAAGCCAGGCTCTGCCCACCAGGTATTCCACCAGAGCCTCTTTGATCTGGCCTCCATCCTCCAAACTCCGCCCCACCGTCCAGGCCATCTCCCCCCTTTGGCTGACCGTGTCCGGAGAGTTCGTTTCCGAGATCTCGAGAAGCTCCAGGTCGGCTGCCACTCGGCTGAGCATGGGGCACCGCTCAAAATAGCCGAGGTAGGGCTGCGCGGCGTTGTGGGGATCGCATAAACCGGTGCGGATCGCCACCAACTCCAGGGCGAAGAGGTCAGAGATCAACTCCCAGTCATCCTCTTGATGGGCGTGTTCAAGCCAGCCTTTGCGCTCTAGAGTCAGTTGCTCAAGGGCTTTGGGGCGGGTAGCGGTTTGCTCGAGCTTCACCCGGATATCTTCGATAACAGCTAATAACACGGCCTACTGTGAAGTTTGAAGCTCGGGGTGCAAACTCCCTTTCCGAGTCTGCCTGGAAAGTAGGGATGGTCATCGTCTGCGTAGCAGTGATGACCCGATGAAAATTATCTTGAAGCGTTTTTTGTTGATTTTTCTGGGGATTGGTCTGGCTCTGTTCGCTTTTGAAGCCACCGCGGGATTTCTGCTAAAGCGACAGAAGGGGCCCTTGCACGTGCCCATGGCGGAAGGCACGTTAAAAGAGATGTACTACGACACCCAACTCGGTTTTTTCCCTCGAGTGGGGGAGGGAGGGGAGTACGGTCCTCACGGCTGTTTGTCCAACGAGTACGACGTTGGCGACCGAAAGGGTCGCCAACGCATTCTTTTTATCGGCGACTCGGTCACCCACCGTCACATGATCGTCGACGCTCTGCGGGAGTTGTACGGCGACCAGGACTTCGAATACTGGAATGCGGGTGTAGGGGGCTTTAACACCGAACAGATTTTGGAGCTCTATCGCCGCCACAACCAGGAGATCGAACCGGACCACGTGGTCTTCACTTTCCACAACAACGATTTCCAGTTGACCCCGGTGGCAGTTGAAGAGAACGGTGAGCCGGTCCTCTACATCCCCGACCATCCGCCGATGCAGGCGTCCCATTCCATCATCGGTCGATCCGCCCTCTATCGCCTCTGGCTCCGTTTCGTTACCCCCGATTACGAGCGGGCACCCGAGGAGGTGAAAAGAGACGTGGCCGAACTCCAGCGTCTGATCCAGGAGCAAGGAGCAAAATTTTCGGTGGTGCTTTTTCCAATCCTGGCCTCTTACGATACCTGGGCCTTGCGGGAGCAGAGATCCCGGAGGCAAGCCCTGGAGATACTAGATGCTCTCGAGATCCGTTATTTCGATCCGTTGGAAGCACTGCCCGAGGATCTTGCATCCTGTAAATTGCTCCGGCAAGAACCCGACGATACCTGGCATCCCTCTTCTGAGGGTGGCATGCTGATGGCCAAATTTCTCCATCAGGGCGGTCTTCTCGACTTGAAAGGGGAGTAGCGCTTTTCACCCAATATCTGGCGATGTCGCAAACAGGCAAGACTCAACTACTCCAGCCGGGCAGTTATCGCATGAAAGCCAGGCATCTCGGCTCCAAGATCGATCTGATCTCGGCCGCCGAAAAGCACGGAGGGATCATGGCTCCCGCCAAAGCTTACCTCCTGATTCAGCAAGAGTCAGTCATCTACTATCTGTTTCCTTTCGGCTCTTACATCTCCATCGCTTCGGAAGGGGCGGCCGCCTCTCTAGACTTCCGCTCCTTTGTGGCCCGGGCTCACGACGAGATTCAGGATGATTTCCACCTGACCGTGGCCCCCGACCAACCCGAACAGGTGGAGTTCGAGAAAGTCACCGTCAATTCGGCAGAGCGCGAAAAGCTTGCGCTCATCTCCTGGCTGATGGCCCAGTCCAATACCCTGGAACACTACGAAGACCAGACCATAGAACTTACCGACAGCAGTTCCATCCTCACCGACCGTATGGTCAAGGGACAGATGCCACCCAAAGGAAAGGACATGCTCATCTACACCGGCAAAAGTCTCTCTTTGCGTCGGGAGTTGCTGTCCCACGTGGCGGTGCTGGACCCGCCCGAGTCGATCTGGGAGTCCAAGAGCCTGGATCAGCTCTATTACGGTTTGCGCAACAATTTTGAGATTCCACAGAGGATGAGGGTGGTGGAACACAAACTGGACCTCCTCAAAGAAACGGCACATCTGGTGGTGTCCATCAACGAAACTCGAAGGAGTCACTTTCTTGAAATCATCATCATTTTGCTCATTGCTCTCGAGATTGCACTCTACTTAATTGGCAGCTGAGGATTCGCGAGAGAAAATAGACAACGCTGTTATCTTCGACGCTGTGGTCAAGAGTTTCGGCGACGTGACCGCAGTTGGTGAACTGAATTTTTCTATAGAGAGGGGAGAGTTTTTTTCACTATTGGGGCCATCCGGTTGCGGTAAGACAACCACCTTGCGCCTGATAGCAGGTTTTGAAACCCCTACTCAGGGCCGGATCGTGATCAACAACAAAGATGTAAGTCAGGTCCCGCCCAACCTGCGCAACGTCAACACCGTCTTTCAGAGTTACGCCCTGTTTCCGCACCTCGATGTGTTCGAGAACATCGCCTTCGGGCTTCGTCGCAAGAAGTGTGAGCAGAGTGAAATAGAAAGCAGGGTGAAAGAAGCCCTGGAGTTGGTGAGCATGGGGGAGTTCGAGCGCCGCGACGTGCGGCGACTGTCGGGCGGACAGCAGCAGCGGGTGGCTCTGGCTCGCGCTCTGGTCAACCGCCCGGAGGTGTTGCTGCTGGATGAGCCGATGGCAGCCCTCGATTCCAAACTGAAAAAGAAGATGCAGTTGGAGCTGAAATCTTTGCAGAAGCGCCTCGGTATCACTTTCGTTTTGGTCACCCACGATCAGGAGGAGGCTTTACTCCTCTCCGATCGGATCGCCGTTCTTAATGATGGAAAGCTGCAGCAGGTGAGTCCCCCCAGAGAACTCTATCAGCACCCCTCCAATCAGTTCGTAGCGGAGTTTATTGGCAGCGCAAACTTCTTGCCGGTAGAGATCAAGAGCGGCATTGCCTATTACCTGGATAAGGCGATCCCCACGGCGCTGTCCGCCGATGACGGAAAGTTCGTCTGGATGATTCGGCCGGAATCTCTGCGGGTGAGCGAAGAGAAACCTGATAGCGAAGGGCCCTGGCTCCAGGGTGAGATCATTAGTAGCGTTTTCGGGGGCTCCACCATGCAGCACACACTGATCCTGAAAGACGGCACCGTCTTGACTTGCGAGCAACTGAATTCACACCAGCGGGCGAGTTTTTCCCAGGGGCGGCAACTCTTTCTCTCCTGGAGCCCGGAAGTAGGCCAGCTGATCAAGGTAGGTTCCCCTTAGTGTTATCTCGCCGTCATTTCCTACTGGGCGCTCTGGCTCTGGGCCTGAGCGCCGGATGCCGAGGGGGAAGAGACCGGATTCTCAATTTCTACAACTGGTCCAATTATATCGCTCTGAATACCATCGGCGATTTCGAGAAAGAGTCTGGAATTCGGGTGAATTACGAGGAGTTCTCCTCAGCCGACGTGAGCTTTGCCAAGCTAAAGATCGGGGTGACCGGTTACGACCTGATCGTGGCACCTGGTTACATGGTCCGGCGGATGATGCGCCACGACCTCCTGTATCCCCTGGGGCCCGAACTTTCGCTTCCGGAGTTTCTGCCTCATATCGAAGCTCCTCCTTTTGACCCGGAGCAGAAGTATAGCGCGCCGTATCTCTGGGGGACCACAGGTATCGGCTACAACGCTCGAAAGATCAGGAACGCTCCCGCCTCCTGGTCGCTCTTGTGGGAGCAATCGCTGGCCAAACGCATCACCATCTTGGATGAAAAGCGCGATGCCATCGGGGTGGCACTCTTTAAGCTCGGCCTGGATCCCAACAGTGTGGACCCTGGAGAACTCCAGTTGGCCAAAAAGGAGTTGCTCAAGCAGCGACCTCTGGTACGCCGCTACACCTCGGACTTTACTGACGACCTGATCCGCGGTGAAACCTGGGCTGCCCTGGGGTGGAGCGGCGACGTGGCTCAGGCGCAAGATTCCAATCCGGATATCCGGTACATCTTGCCCGAGGAAGGGAGCTTTCTTTTTGTCGACAGCCTGGTGGTCCCCCGCTCCGCTCCTCACCCCGAGGCGGCTCTCGAGTTTATCAACTATTTCTTTCGCCCCGAAGTCTGTCGAGACATCACCAACGCTACTGGATACGCCAATCCCGTGGCAGCCAGCAAACCTCTGGTGCGACCCGAACTGATCGACAACAATCTGGGTTATCCGCCGGATGAGGTGCTCTCCAACCTGCATTATCAAGAAGACGTGGGTGAATATGAATCGGTTTGGGACGATCTGTGGGCCGAGGTGAAGCGGTGAGGAAGACCCCCTGGAAGCTGCTGGCTCCCTTTCTCATTTTTGAGCTTGTCTTTATCGTGGCTCCTCTCTGCTCGGTGATCTGGCAGAGCTTTCATCCGGTGAGCCCGGATTACGAGATCTTACCCCAGTGGACCCTGGATAACTACCGAAAAGCTCTGGACTCCAGCTATCTGCCGATCCTCGGCCGGACCTTTCTCTACGCCGGCTGCGCATCGCTGGCGGCCCTCATCCTGGGATACCCGGTGGCTTACTACATCGCCTTGAAGGCCGGCCGCCGCAAGAACCTTTTTTTGATCCTATTGATGCTGCCGTTCTGGACCTCTTATCTGATCCGCACCTACGCCTGGATGACCCTCTTGCAGACCGACGGCCTGCTGAATTACTGCTTGCTGCAATTGGGGCTGATCTCCGAACCGCTGCAGCTTCTCAACACACCGGGGGCGGTGATCCTGGGACTCACCTACGGATTTATACCGTTTGCCACTCTGCCCATCTTCGTTTCCCTGGAGCAGATGGATAAGCGCTTGATCGACGCGGCTCGGGATCTGGGTGCCAACGATTTTTCGATCTTCAAAGAGGTGGTCTGGCCCCTCTCGCTACCCGGCGTGCTGGCCGGTGGCCTGCTCTCCTTCGTGCCGGCCCTGGGCGACTTCGTGGCCGCCGAACTCCTGGGAGGGCCCGACGATCAGATGATCGGGAATCTCATCCAACAGCAGTATCTGGGCTCCTTTAACTGGCCCTTCGGCTCAGCCCTGTCACTCCTCTTGATCGTCTTGATGACGGCCGGGGTGATCGCCTACGCCAGGGTTGAAGGAGACGAGAAATAGTGAAGTTTCTCAAGGCCCACGTGGCTTTCGTATACCTCTTGCTCTACGCGCCTATCTGCGTGCTGGTGCTGTTTAGCTTCAACCAGGACAAGCGCAATGTGAAGTGGAGCGGCTTCACTCTGGAATGGTACGGAAAAATACTGCAGGATGAGGCTCTGCTTCGAGCTCTCTGGAACAGTCTCCAGGTCGGTTTTCTGGCCACCCTGGCAGCCGGCGTTTTGGGCACCACGACCGCTCTGGCTCTCACTCGTTACAGGTTTCGGGGGCGCTCCACCGTGCTATCGATGGTGTTCTTGCCCATGGCTGTTCCGGAGATCGTCATGGGTACGTCGCTCTTGACCTTCTTTGTGGGGCTGGGTATTCAACTCTCACTCACCACGGTCATCATTAGCCACATCTCGTTTTGCGTGGGCTACTGCGCGGCTACCGTGCGGAGCAGGCTACAGGGCACCAACTTCGACCTCGAAGAAGCCGCCGCCGACCTGGGAGCCACTCCCTGGGAGTGCTTTCGCCTGGTCACCCTGCCCCGGATCTATCCCGGCATCTTGTCGGGCTGCCTATTGGCCTTCACCCTTTCCCTGGACGACTTCGTGGTCACTTTTTTCACCGCCGGGATCGGCGCCGGTACTCTTCCCTTAAAGATCTACTCCATGGTCAAATTCGGGATCAGTCCCAAGATCAATGCCATCAGCACCATCACCCTCCTGATCACGCTGTCGGCTTTGCTGATGAGCCAGTGGAAGAGTGAGCGGAGTCGGTGAGTAAAGATAGGAGCGTCGCACGATGGCGGGTGAGCTACCTAGGGTTTTGCGCAGTCCTTATCCTGGCCCAACTTTTGCGGGGGCTTTCCCTGGCCACTCCAGGTGTCCGCTCAACCACCTTTGAATTCGCCTGGTCGCTCCAAGGCTTCGCTCCAGCCATTCCCCTCTCATGGTTTCCCTGGATACAGCTCCTGTATCCCTTGCTCTCTGCTCTTGCCTACCTCGGTGCCGTATTGGCCCTGCCCCGATGCGACCTTGAGGTCGGGGCTCAACGCAGATGGATCCTCGTTCCCACGGCCATTGGTCTGGGGTTGGGTTTAGCTACAACCTCTTTTCTCTCTTCGGATGTCTTTCTTTATCATTTACTGGGTGTAGTACAATTGGCAAGCGACAACCCTTATCTGGTGGGTCTGAATGGCCTCGATCAAGCTCAGCTCGCCCCTTATTTCCCCGATGGATTTGGACTGGCCAACACGGTGGTCTATGGACCCGCGCTGCTCCTGCTAAACTTCCAGTTGAGCTTAATTTCGGGAGGGGGCGTGAGCTTCGGGCTATTTTTGCTCAAGCTACTCTCCGTTCTGCTGTTCTGCGGACTTCTCTATCTGCTGTGGAGCCTTGGACGGGAATTCGGTGCTGAGAACGCGGAGCGAATACTTCGATTAACCGCTCTGAACCCACTTTTGATGACCGAACTTGTGTTCGAGGGACACAACGAATTGGTCATCATTTTTACGCTGATTCTGGCCCTTTGGTTGGAGCTTCGAGGAAAGACTCTCCTGGCGGTTGCGCTTCTCGCCCTGGCGGTCTTTATGAAAATCACGACGGGGCTCTTTTTTTTGCTCTTCTGCCTTTACCTGGTCAGAAGCAAGAAGCCTGGCTCTATCCTGGCCGCAGCTGGTTTTCTTGGTGTTTTCGCGGCTTTTTTCACAGTGCGTTACCAACCCGACGGTATAGCTCAGATGCTTGCCAACTTAAGAACTACCGAACAGCTTTTTACCAACTCCTTCCTCAGTTCGGTTCTTTTTAGTTTACGTGGATTCTGGACGATAATAGACAGTGAAAATGTACCAACCCTGGCTCTGGCCTATTTCTTCTTGTATTTGGCGCGGGCTGGTCGTTTTGCGGTAGCTCTCCCGCTGTATCGCTTTTACCGTGCCGGCCATAACACCGTCGAATATTTGGCATTACATGCCTGCCAGGCGTACCTCTTGCTTTATCTCTTTGGCACCATGTTTTTGTGGCCTCACTACTTCAGTCTTCCTTTGGTATTGGGGATCTTGGCTTCCCGGAAAGCCGAACCTCGGGCTGCCATATATCTGAGCCTGGCTGTGCCGTATCTGCACCTCACCCACGCCTTTTCTCTCGACTTTGCGCAGCGGGGGTACGTCAGCGTTCCTCTTTACTTACCCGCCATCTGGCTGCTGGTCCAAGAACTACGTTCCAAAACTTCGTAGTTCCAGTTCTAAACCCAGGCCCTTCAGGCGATCCTGCAGCTTTTCTCGGCCGGTGAAGTGGTGTGTCTGCATGCGACAGGCGCGAGCGGCCTTGAGGTTTACCTTGAGATCGTCGATGAAGAGACAGTATTCCGGGGGCGTGTTGAGCAACTCAGCGGCCAGTCGGTAGATGCGGGCTTCCGGTTTGCGCATGCCCACTTCGCAGGAAAGCACGCAGGGGTTGAAGAGATCATAAACTCCCCGGCTCCGTAAATTTTGGGCGTGGTCTTTGATGGTGTTGGAGAGGACACCCATAGGGATTCTGCCGTGCAACTGTCGGCACAGTTCTAGCATGTCCGGGTCCACGGTCAGCGACTCGTGCACGGTCTGCCACCACAGGGCTTCCGCTTTCTCCGGTTCCTGCGGTTTACCCAGTCCGTTGATGGAAAGGGTCTCGGCCAGCTCTTCCCAGAGAGCGTAGCTGTCGATCTCGCCGCGCTCGAGTTCCTCGATCAAGGTAGAGATGTGGGTGCGCAACACAGCCGGGGTACAATGGAAAAGACGGCTTCCCATCTGCAAAAATCGCTCGAGTTGGGTCTTGACCAGGACTCCACCCACATCGAAGAGGAGCGCCTTTACGGGCTTTCGTTGGGGCCACATCGGTGGATTATAGCTGGAACCGGAGGTCACCGGCTTCCCCTAAAATCGCTTGAAAGTTGCAGCGAAGTTTCAAAATTGTTAAATGCTGTTGCCAAACTGTTAAATCTGGGCCGAATTTTCGGGGTTGACCGTTTTTGGGGCGTCCGATTGGTAACAAACGGCAATCTTTTTTTAACATGAAATTTCTGGTTTTTTTAAGACCCGAAGTCCATAATGGGTTCAATAGCAGATCAGGAGACCACACTCATTATGTCATTCCCCATTTTTCAACACGAAGGCTTTAGAATCGGTATCGGCGACGCCAACGGCGATGGAAAGCTCGACTTCGACTTCGGGCTTCGCTCGGAAAGCTGGGGCAACGGTCCTTTCGGCTTCGGCCACGGTGGGGCCGAGATCGGCTTCAACACTCAGCGCGGCGTCTACGCCGGGGGAGACTACTCCAACCACAATATGTGGGGCTCCAGCGGTGGTGGCGGACGAGTCTTCGGCGACGGCGGATACGAAACCGGCAACTGGAGCAACGACGTCTTCGGCAACTATCAGCAAAACTACCAGAACGCCAGCCCCTATACTTTCAACAGCGCTTCCTCCGGCGGCAACGTGTACAGCGGCAACTACTACGGCCAGCAGACCCACGTCAACCCATTCGAGGCTGCCCACTCCAATTGGGGCGGAAACACCTGGACCGGTGCTCACGCGAGCAACCACAGCTACGGCAACATTTTCGGCCAGGGTGGCTCCTACAGCACCTACAACCCTCCCTTCGTACCCGGTTGGGGCGGTGGTCACTACGCCTCCAGCGGCTGCGGATGTGCTCGTGGGTTCTTCGGCTGGTAAACAAGCTACTAGCATCTTCTAATGGAAGCTCCTTCCGGCCCTTCGGGGCCGCCCCGGCCTGACGCGGACGGCAATTACGACTCACCGGCCCTACAGGCTCTGAACCGGGTCTGGGACGACTATTGCCAGGAGATCGCGGGTCCCGACGATGTCTTGGATGTGATCGGAGAGATCGCTGGGTTTTCTCAGGCTCAGTTGCAGCAACTCGATCAGCAGGTCCGAGACCGGGTGTCCAATCCTGAGAACGAGGCGTTCAAACTCATCCACGAAGCCTTCGAGATTCTCCTGGAGGCCTGTGAATTTATGATCCTGGAGTTTGCCGAGGAGCTTCCCGATGGGGTGGAGGAGCCGGACGAGGGCTTTTTTCTCTACGGATTCGATCTGGTCCAGGAGGCCACCAACCAGATGATGGCGGGCCACCTGCTCGGCATGGAGCACATTGACGCCATGGCCGAGGTGAGTTGTCCCTTCTGCTCCCAGCTCAATCAGCGGGGTGAACCCAAGTGCGGGAGATGCGGTAGGGCTCTCCCCACGGCGGTAGACACAGGACAGGCTCTCGATCTTAAAGAGCATCAGGGTCTGGACCGAAGTCGACCCGACCAAGACGCGGAACTCACCAAGAATTACGCTATGGCGGCCCATCTGCTGGAAGGTTGGAAGGCGGGCGCGGTCGGAGCTGAGCAGTTGGGGGATTTCTTGGATCACCTGGAGCAGAACTTTTCCGGGCACCTGGGAGACACGGACCAGCAGGAAAAGGTGATCGCCCGGGCTCCGGAGAGTCGGAGGAAGGGACTGTTAGAGGCGCTGAACTTGACCAGAAGAGGCCTTCAGATGAGCCTGGACTCCGTGGCTCGCATGCGACTTGCCTTCGAGAAAGAAGATGATCGGTATCTCTTCTTTGGGTTAGGAGATCTGGAAGAGGCTTCCCGGGTGCTGGTCGACGCTTACTGGGCGAATAAAGAGGCCTCGAAGTAGCTCGCTCCCCGATTGGTCATTTTGGACCACCTGTCCGGGCTGCAACAATTCGGGAACAAAGCGGCAATTTTTTCAGTGTAATTTAAGGGTACGGAATAGGGCCGAAAACAAGGTCCGCGCCGAGAGGAAGTTTACAACTATGAGCTACGTCGCCACTGATTTTCGATTGATCTGCGCCTGGTGCAATACTGAAATGAAGGCCCCGCAAACTCAATCTGAACAAGCAGATGAGGTGCCGGAGTCCCACGGAGTGTGCCGCAGTTGCGCTATCCAAATGGGGTTGCCCGAAGACCGAATTGTACATTGATTTCGGCGCTCCCACGCATCATCTGGGTTTAAGCGTCTTCAAGAGATCGTCTAGCTCGACTTTTTGGGCGGGCTGCAACGGTTTGTCTCGGTAGAAGCTCTGTTCGTAGACCCGAACCAGCACCGCAAGTTCAGGATGCTGGGGGAGGCGTCGAGCCCAGTTTTTCACCGTTTCGCCAGGTTTTCGTTGGGCCGTGAGCCGCTCCGCCTTCTTCAGGTAGGGGGCGAGGGGAGAGCCGCTCCCTTGGCGGCTGCCAGAACGCCCTTTCCAGAGTGCCATGAGCAAGGAAAAGCCGGCCAGGCCGACCAGGATCCGCAACAGAGTGGGCAGTGCTTCTCGGACTCCCGGGGGTAGATCCAGGTACTCCAGGAGAGATTCCAGGAGCCATTTGCTCTGTTTGGGTTCACCCACCTCGGGATTGGGGTTTCCTCCGGGCACCGAGTCGAAGATCATCCAGCCGAAGTCACCCAGATAGATCTCGGTCCAGGCGTGAGCGTCGGAGGCTCGAATCTCATAAAATCCAGAGATCGGGTTGAAGGTGCCCGGCAGGTAGCCGGTGACGTAGCGGGCGGGGAGCCCCAGGCTTCGAGCCATCACACAAAGTGAAGTGGCAAATTGCTCGCAGTACCCGACTTTCGATTCAAAGAGAAAATGGTCGGCGGTGTCGGCCCCTTCAGGGTAAAAATCTACTTTGAGATCGTAGCTGTAGTTCTGGGCCAGAAAGGTACTGAGAGCGGTGGCCTTGCTCCAGTCGTTTTCATAATTGGCGGTAACCTCCTCGGCTAGTTTTCGAGTCCGCTCGGTCACCGTATCGGGAAGCTCCAGGTAGGGGCTCAGGTGCGGGGCGAGTTGTTGCTCCTGCCGGGGGCGCAGATTGGCCAGAAGCCGGGTGCCGGCGGCCGGCACCTGATTGACCACGGAATACACCACCCCTTCCTCCAGGTAGACCGGAGCGACCAGGGTGGCCGGGGTGTTGGGGTACCGCTTGCTATGCTTTTCAAAAGAGTTTACGGAATACAGCTCGTTGGACGGGAAATAGACTCGATACGGGTTGGAGGGGGCGAACACTACGTTGGGTAGGTCGGTTTCGGCGTAATAGATGGTCACTCGTTCGTCCTGCCAGTTGACCGGAGGAAAGCGAAACGGTGGTGCGGTGACAGTCTTGAGTTCGGGCTCCCAGGGGATGCTCTTCCAGCCTACCCCGGTGTACTCGGAAAAGGCCACGGCCCGATGGTACTGCCAGTTTGAGGTTCGAACTTTCATCACCACCCGGTCACTCAGGCTTCCCCGGGCGTTGAGATTGACTTCAGAGTCAAAGCCGAAATAAGAATCACCCTCGATTCGCTGAGGTTTACCACCGGTGTCCTGGGATTCGTCTCCGGGTCGCAGGCTGCGAATTTCACCATCGGAGACCTGGCCCATGTTGAATTCCATGTTCCAGTTGACCGGGAGTGAGCGGAGCTTGAGGCCCTGATACCGGGGCATAAATAAAAAGATCAGCCCGGCCCCCAGGATGGCCAGCGGTAAAGTGAGAGCCACGGTTTTCCCCAGCCAGCCCCAGTCCAGGCTGATCTCTTCTTTACTGAGGGCCTGAAGGTGAGTACCGGGGGTGCGGTTGCCGGCCCAAAAGTCGATGGCCATAACTCCCAGGAAGAGAACACAAAAGATCAGGAGAAAGAGTGCAAAGTAGGTGGAAAAGGTGAGTACGCAAGCGATGGCCATCAGGATCAAGGCCACCAGACCCGTGTAGCGAAGGTCTTTTTTGGCGGGGAGATCGAAGGCGTGCAACGCTTGCAACCAGATCAGGAGTTCGGCCAGCGGTAGTCGGGGGTCGTACAGGGTGGCCGCCAGTCGGGCGAAGAACCACAGTAGCAGTGCCACCATGGCAAACGACAGGAAGATCTTGAGCCACACGTTGGAGTGGGCGCGCCGATAGTAGGAGAAGACCGAGGCGGCCGGGGTCAAGAGCAAGACCACCGGAGAGTAAGTGGGCCACTCCAGTTGGTGAAGGGTGAGAGCCAGGGCGAACATCACCAGCACGGTCACGGCTATCCGGTAGGCCACGGACTCTTCAGGTTCGGAGCGTTGCTTGCTGAGAAAGGCTCGCCAGCGTTTAAACATAGTGCAAGCTCTCTTCGGTACTGTCGGGGAAAAGGACTTTGCCGAACCAGGAGGGCCACTGAGCCTGCTTTTCGAGCCCGCCGGTCAGCAGAGTGGGCGGACTGTTGCGAAAGCCCCGGGGTAGCTCGAACTGAAAAACCCGCTCGGCCTCCTCACACCAGCGGGGAAAGGGAAGCTCCTGACTGAGTTTGATCTGGGCGAGTGCGCGGTACTGCTGAGGCCAGCGAGCGAGGACTTCCCACTGACCGGAGTCGTGGCGCAGAACCAGAGCAGCCCGAGTGCCGTGGCGGGCGGCCGACCACAAAACAGAAGCGGCCCTCACCACCGCCTTTTCAAACGGCATCTCTTCCACTTCGGAACTGGAGTCCAAAAAGAGAAGCACCCGGTTGGGTGAGGGGGCGTAGTGCTCTCGCACCAGCAGCGGGAGGCCCGGGCCTCTCTTGGCGCTGGCCTTCCAGTGGATCTGGCGCAGGTCGTCTCCGGCTTTGTATTCTCGCAGCGTGCGCAGGCTATGGGTGTCGCCCCGGCCGCCAGGAGAGGTCAGTTCTCCCAGCGCCGTCGAGGCACGGCTGCGGGAGGCGGGTAAGGGGCTCCTCTCCAATTTTGGGTAGACCAGAAAAGTGCGGTCGAGGGTGATGGTCTTGATCACGGTAAAGAGGCCGAACGGTGCCCCGCATTGGATGGATAGGGAGGGCAGGTGGTGCTCTCCGCGTCGAATCGGGATCAGGCTGAGACTGGTTTCCAGGCGGGAGCTTGCAGCTAGCCTGGGGACCGCCCAGCGCAGAGGAGAGTGCGCCTGGGCCCAGTCGGGGAGGTCCATTTCCACCAGCACCTCGTGCACCGGCCTGGAGTTTGCGTTTTCCAGGGTGAGCAGCAGTCGAAAGGGGCGCCCCCTCTGAGGCTCTCCTTCGATCCTGGCCGACAGGGTAAGCTCTTTGATGGAGCGCCGCGAGAGCGCCCGGCTCAAGCCCAGCAGGCCCAAAAGAAAAGCACTGAGTACGAATAACCAGCCGGTTTGAGTGTTGGTGGCGATCACGAAGTAAAAGAGTGCCAAAAACATCAGAGTGGCTTCCTTTTTTAGAGAGCGCAGCGGTATCCGGGTGGTCTCGGTCACTCTTCCACCTTCGCGGTTTGGAGTAAAACTACCGCTTCTGGGCTGTAGGAGTACCGCCCGCGGTGGTGAACTTCGAAAATCCGTTCGGACGCAACATGCGATTCAACCAGGAATCTCGGTGCCCATTGCCAAAGGCGAGGCACCGAAAACCCGAGGGTTGCACCTGCCTTCGTGGCGCGACAGTTAAGGATAGATAAATCTTGGATCAGACCATCCATCCACAAGACTCCCTAGGGACCCTGGCCTCCAGCGATGAGGTGGGTTATCACTACAGGCTGGGCAACCAGCATCTGTATGAGAACCGCCTGGAAGCGGCGATTCGGGAGTATCAGCGCGTCGTTCTGTTGAATCCCCAGCACGTTCAGGCGCATTTCGAGATGGGAACCGCCTACTTTCGCCAGGGCAACGTGGAGATGGCGGTGCGAGCCTGGCAAGAGGTGTGCGCCCTGGTTCCCAACTTTGTCAGGGCTCACTACAACCTGGGACTGGCTTACGAGCGCCAGGGCAAGCGGGACAAAGCCATCACCGAACTCCAGGTGGCTCTCAAGATCGTTCAGATTCAGAACGACTCCACCGGAGAGAGGCGGATCCAGCAAGAACTGGAGAGGTTGCAGGGGACCGAGGATTTCCTGCGTCAGGTTCAGGATGACCCGAAGAACGTAGAAGCTCGATTCAGCCTGGGGCTGGTCTACTTCCGTCAGGGCAAGACCGAACAGGCCATCGAGGAGTTTGAAAAGGCTATCGAGCTCAACGAAGAGCACACCGAAGCCCACTTTCAATTAGGTCAGTGCTATCAGAAACTGGGGTTCAGCGAGCGGGCAGTCGATCGTTTCCGGCGGGTCCTGGAGCTGAGCCCGGATCACCACCGGGCCCATTACCACCTGGGCCTGGCCCTTTCGGCCAACGATGAAGTCGACAACGCCATCTACCACTTTCAGTCAGCCATCGAACTGGAACCCAAGGATTCTTACTATCACTATAGTTTGGGACGGGCCTACGCCCGCCTCGGCGATCTGGATGCCTGTGTGGTGGAGTACAAGGAAGCGATCCGGCTGGATCCCAACGATTCCTATACTCACAACAACCTGGGGCTTGCCTACTTTAAGCAGGAAAAGTACGATCTGGCCATCCAGGAGTTTCACAAGGCCATTGACCTGGACCCCAACGATGCCTTTGTACGCTTCAATTTGGGCAAAGCTTACAGCATCCTGGGCAGGCTGGGGGCGGCTCGCCGAGAGTTTCAAACCTCGATCTCCCTGGACACCCATAAGCCGGAAGTGCACTTTGAGTTGGGCAACGTCTTTATTCGCCTGGGAGACTTCGACGAGGCCAACGCCGAGTACCAGCGAGCGATTGAACTTTCGCCGAATATGGCCGAGGCTCACTATCGCCTCGGCCTTTCCTATGTGCGCCTGGGGCGCATCGATCTGGCCATCAAGCGTTACCAGCGGGCTCTGTCGCTGGCCCCCAATAATCCTGACTTTTTTACCGCGATAGGGCGGGCGTACGCCGAGTTGGACAAGCTTGATCTGGCCGTCTCGCACTACCGCAAGGCTCTCACCATCAGTCCGGATCGAAGCCAGTTGTGGTTTTGGATCGGAAGCGCGCAGGCTGGAATGGGTCGAGTGGATGAGGCGGTGGAGTCGTTTGAACGGGCCGTGGCCATCAATAGTTTGAACGCGCACGTGCGGTACTCCCTGGGCTGCTGCTATGAAGAGCTCGGCCTCTTCGACCGGGCCGCTGAAGAATTGCGGATCGCGGCCGAACTCGACCCCACTCAGCAGAACTATTACTACGGTCTGGGTAGCATCTACGAAAAGCTGAAGCTCTACGAGCTATCGGCTTCTTCGTATCAGAAAGCCACCGATCTCTACCCCCATTGGGCCGAAGCGTATTTTCGTTTGGGCCTAACCTTACGCAAACTCGGCCAGGACCTGCCTGCCCGAGACGCTTTCCGAAAGGCGGTCGACCTGGAGTCCGGGCAGGCCCACTATCACTACGAGTTGGCTGCCGTGGAGCGAGACCTGGGAGCCGTGGGCAACGCCATCCGGAGTCTCCTTCAAGCGGTGGAGTTGGACTCCGGCAACCTGGAATACGTCTTGGAACTGTCCGAAGTTCAGCGGGAAAGCAACCGGTTGGAAGATGCGGTCGCCTCCTATCAGATCGCCGTGGAGTTGGACCCCCAGCGGGCCGAAACCCTTTTCGAGTTGGGGTCGACCCTCTTTGAACTGGGGGACATGGAAAGCGCCCGGGAGAGCTTGGCGGCATGCTTTGCTCTGGACCCCGGTCATGGCGACGCTCTTTATTTTTTAGGGCGAACGCTGTTTCAGTTGGGCGACTTCCGGGGGGCTGAAGAGTACTTCCGTCAGGCCGCCGTGATCGAACCCGGCCGCTGGGATATCGCTGGCTATCTGGGCAAAGTTTTGTACCGAGACCGGCTCTACACCGAAGCCGTGGACAACCTGCAGGCAGCCCTACAGTTGGACCCTCCCTCTGAAGAGCTGGCCGATTTCCACTACGTGCTGGGCTGCGCCCTGCAGGCTCTCAACTACTTGCATCCGGCCCTGGAAGCGTTTCGAAACGCCGAGAAGACTGGAGCCAAGGATGAGGACCTGGCGCTGCGCAAAGCTCTTTTGTACATCCAACTGCGAAAGTGGGACGAGGCCGAGCAAGAATTGGCTGTAGCCGCCGTGCACTACCGCGACGAAGGGGAGTTGCGCTACCAGATGGGCCGGCTATACTTCCTGCAGAAAAAGATCGAGCTGGCCTATCAGGAAACCGTGGAAGCGGAGCGATTGGCGCCTGAATCGCTCAAGATTCGTCTACAGAAAGCCCTCTGCTCGGCTCAAATCAACGACGCCGAGCAGGCCATTGCGGAGTTCAAGGAGTTGCTGGAGGACTACCCGGATCTCACCCAAGCCCGGGCCGAGCTCGGCCATCTTTACCGCAACAACGACCAGATCGACCTGGCCATCGAGGAATTTCAACGGGCCCTGGATCTGCAACCGGAGTCGGTAGAACTCCATCTGGACCTGGGCAAAGCCTACGCCAAGCGGGGAGACCACGATCTGGCGATCAAGTCCATGGAGAAGGCAGCCAAGCTGAAACCCGGGCCGGAAACTTCCGCCCTTCTCGGCGATGCACTCTTTGGCACAAGCCGCCTGGAAGAGGCCGAGTCCCAGTACCGCAAAGCTCTAGGAATGGTACCGGACAACGCCCGGGCCCAGGCCGGGCTGGGGGCCGTCCTGATGCGCAAAGGGCGTTTCGAGGATTCACTGTCCTGCCTTCGATCGGCCACCCAGAGCGCCCCGACCTGGGCCAAGCCCCACGCCGACCTCGGACTGGTCTTTATGCAACTGGGAAAATGGCAAGAGGCGGCGCGGGCTTACGAAGAAGCCTCCCGGTTGGAGCCCAAGAACCCCGACCACCCCGCCAAGCTGGGCCTGGTGGCCTTTCGC
Source organism: Vulcanimicrobiota bacterium (assembly GCA_041676625.1). GTDB lineage: Bacteria > Vulcanimicrobiota > Xenobia > Xenobiales > JADMJV01 > JAEXNA01. Next base: position 17,276 of record JBAYRN010000012.1, on the reverse strand, counting down.
CTGGGAGATTTTGAGCAGGCCATCAGTGTACTGCGACGAGCCGTGGAGATCGACCCGACCCTGTCGGACGCCCAGAGTCACCTGGGGATCGCCTACGCCGCGGCCGGTCGCTTGGACGAAGCGATCGTGGCTTATAAGCGCGCCATCACTTTGAACCCCCTGGATCCCAAGACCCACTACAATCTGGGTGTGGCGTATAGCAAGAAACGGCAATGGGATCAGGTGATCGAAAGTTATCGGCGTTGTCTGGACCTTGACGCCGACGATCTGAACGCGCGTTACAATCTAGCTTTGATTTTTGAGCGAATGAAGATGGTGGAAGAGGCAGAGGCGCAGCTCAAAGCGGGCTACGCAGTTGCTCAACAGAAGAGGTCAAATGATTTCTTGGCAAAATTTGGGAGAGAGATGCAACGCCTCGGAGTTGCCGTCCCAGGAGGTGAATAGACTGTATGCAGGTCCTTCGTGAAGTATTAAGAGTAAAGGTGGCCGAAGAGCAAGAGAACGATCTCTGGCAGCGGCTAAGGGGCCTTTACCAGCCGTTGGTGAGCGACGTGCCGGGGGTGTTTCGGGAATTGCTCGATCTCAACGGTGCGCCATCGGGCCGAGGCGGTGAGCTCTTTATAGGTAAAGAGGAAGATATTCTTTTCTATTGGATATCTGAAGACCGAGACGCTGTGGAGGCCGGAGTCATCTACACCGACGTGCCTCCGGTGGAGCGCTTCGAAGAGTTTCGCTCTTCCATCGCTTCGGTGCTGGACGCCTGGAGATGGACGCCTCTGTCCGTGCTCAGCCGAAGGTTTCGGCTGGTGGCCGAGGAGTCGGACCCCTTTCCGGTGGCCCCGGGTCAATTGGAAGCCGCCAAGGTCTTGACCGCCCCCGAGTGCCGGGAACTCCTGGGCCGGGTGGCTGGCCATCCCGGTCTTATGTTGAGCGATTTTGCGGGTCAGCGAGCCGACGAATACGCCGGTTTCGTGGACGACCTGGTGAGCAAGGGCCTGCTGGAGCGAGAGTTCGAGGTGTTTGATCGCGACACCAATCGCGAGTTGGCTCGATTTCCCACCTTTCTGGCCCTACAAGAAGCCGCCGAACGTGGCTTTCGAAGCCCCTTCTCCAATCGCTTGATTTCAGAGGAGCGGATCGACCAACTTCTTCGCCCCACCTCCCTGGGCAAGCGCCTGGCTCACCGAAATCTCTGGCTGGCTCTCTGCCTGGCCGAAGCGCTCACTCACCACGGAGTCTCGGAAAAGAGTCTGCGCTGGGCCCTGGAGAGCGACTACGAAACCGTGGATCTCTTTGCCATCTACGAAGGTTCGGTCTTCATGTTCGAGGTCCAAGAGTCTGAAGTCACGCCGGAGAAGGCCTTTCGCTTTGTTTCCAGGGCCAACTACTACGAACCGGATGCGGCCTTTCTGGTCAGCCCTTCGACCGGCGGAGGAGAAGCTGAGCAAGTTCTGGCGCGCAGTGAGCGGGAAGTGCCGCTGGCCCTGATCTCCGACCTCGCGACCCTGGGGGATAAGATCTCAGAGGTCTTGACCGAAACTTCCTACGAGAGCGTCCGGGAGATCTTGAATCGCTTTGAGCCTATGACCCGAATCGATGTGGCCCGTCTGGTGGGAGAGCATCTGCTGGGTCCGGAGCCGGAGAAAAAACAGGATATCGATCACCTGCTGAGTCTGGATCTGGATTTCGGGCTCGATTCCGGATCTGACGGTGGCGTGGGGCTTTCACTATCGGGTGATGAAGTGGGCACGGATCTGGATGTTCCCTCGCTGCCGGACGATTTTGGTAGCGATCTTGGCGACCTGGGATTACCGGCCGCGGCTTCCTCCGGGTCTTCGGGGCTGGATCTCGATCTTGACCTCGACCTGGACCTCGATCTTGATCTCGATCTTGACCTCGATATCGGGTCCGACACGTCCACTCCCACCGCTGACTCGGTGCCACCGAGCGTGGACCTGCCAGACTTAGATATGTCGGCGCTTGATTCCGAGCCCCTGGCTGCCCTGGATCCCACCCTGGACGAGGCTCCCTCTCCGGAGTTGGAGGCGGCGACTGCAGGGGGGGTCGAGGCGATCGACCTGGGAGACTTGGCAGACTTGGAAGAGATCCCCGGACCGGAGTTCTTGCTGGATGACGAGCCGGAAACTGAAGGCGTTCCAGGGGCTGTCGCCGAGACTTCCTTGCCCGAAGTGCCTGAAATCGAAACTATACCGGAAGTGGAAGATGCCCCCCCGGTACCGGAACCAGAGCCAATCTTGGAGCCGGACCTGGGAGAAACCGCCATCACGGAGCTTCTGCCCGAGGTAGAAAGCCCGGTGGAAAGACCTCCGGTGGCCCATTCTCTTTCGGCCTCGGTGAGTGAACTCAAGGAGTATCTGTCGAGCACTGAGTTGCTCCATGGTGGTGAGCTGGAAGAATTGCTCGCCGACCTGGCAGCCGAAGCCGGTAGCGACGCCCTGGTGAGCGTGCTCGGGCCCGAAGGTCTAGAGATGACCAGGCGCTACGAAGACCGACCCGCTTTCGACCGGGCTGGAGCTATCGCCAGGACCGTTCTGGACGTTCTGGGCCGGGGCCTGGAAGAAGCCGAACTGGGCCAACTGGAGTCCCTGGTGATCGAGGCCGGAGAGAGCTCGCTGTCTTACTACACCCTTCCCCAGGAAATGAACCTGTTGGCCATGCTTCCCAGTACGGTGAGTGAAGGCTCCAAGGATGGGACCGATTTGCCGGGAGAGACCGTTCTTCGGGAGGCCATCATGAAGAAGGTCCTCGAAGAATTGGCCACCATCGAGGGTGTGCTGGGCAACGTCGTCACCTCGAGCGACGGCCTGCCCATCGACATGCTGCTGAACGACGAGATCAACCCCGAAGTGGTGGGGGTGATCCTCACCCAGGCCATCGGTGACGTGGAGCAAGAGATGGAGTTCCTGGGACTCAAACCGATCCATCAATACCTGCTGACTTCGGGAGAGCGAAGCTACAGCTTGATACCCATCGACGGGGAAGCGTTTCTGATCAGTTTTCTAAAATCAGACGTCCCCCGGGGGGTCTGGCAAAACCGTCTGACCGGTGCCGCAGCCATGCTGGCATCCGTATTCAATTAGAATAAAGGAGCGTTAAAGTGGAAGATGTCTTGGAGAGAATCAATCAAACTCCCGGTGTAGAGGCTTCGTTGATCGTGGGCAAGGACGGGCTACTCATCACCAGCCTGGGAGATGCCGAACCGGACGCGGATTTCCTGGGGGCTGAAACGGCCGAACTGCTACAAACGGCCGAAGCCGGGATGCAGGAAAAGTTCGACAAGGGGGAGCTCGGCATGCTGAGCCTGGAGGCCTCCAACGGACACATCTTTCTGAAGAGCATCAACGAAGTGACCTACCTGATGGTCCTGACCAGCAACGATGTCTCGCTGGGCATGGTTCGTTACTCCATCGACAAGGCGGCAAAGTCTCTCAAAGAACAGCTTTGAGGCTAGACTCCGTCGGTTAGCTCCAGGAGAACTTCATCATTTTGGATGCTTTCACTTCCGAGTGAGGCTTTGAGCTTGAGGATGGTGTCGGCAGGTGGGGTCTTTCCGATGAAGTTGCCGTGATCGGAATCGCCCTTAGGGGCCACGGTCGCGGTATCCGGATCGACCGGAGCACCGGTATCGTTAGTCACCAATTCCCAGGTCACCTCACTGCTTACATCCTTGACGGTGTTGTCGGAGTAGTAGGCGATACAGTAGTACTTCTCCTGAACCGATGGACTCCCGGCCGGGACCGAATAGGTCCGATTTCGAGGGTAGATCTGAACAGCGGTGAGTTGCCGCACGGGTGGATACTCGTTGACGGTAAAGGTGTACGACTTCTCGTTTCCGCTCGCGTCGTAGACATGAGCGGTAAAGTCGAGGTTCTGGATTTGGGAGTCATCCACGTGCCAGTACATCCTCCCGTTTGGAGTCACGGAGGCGATGTCTTCATTCGAAGAGGTGAACCATACGAGGTCACTAAAGTCGACCAGTTCGACGTCGGCAGACCCGGCCTCACCGGAGTAGGTGAGCAGTCGATGAATGTAGTTCCTGACGGGGAGGGTCCAGGTAACATCATTACTGGCTCCCAGGGTGGAGGTCCCACCCACGGTAACCGTCCACTCTAAGGTGGCGCCGAGCTGGTCCAGCGTTATCCCGCCCCCGCCGACCACTCCGGTCACGTGACCGAGAAAGGGGTATTCCTCAGCCCTGATCTCGCTCCACGGATAAGGATAGGGCGTGTTTGGTGTACCCAAAAAGGTATCCTCTCCCACCGGTAATACGGGTTCCCCGATCGGGCGAACCAGGAGGAAAGGACGTTTGTTGGTGGTCTGACCGATATCGGTAAGCCCACCGTTATTGAAAATAAACTCATTGTTTGCGTCGAATTTACCGGTCCATTGGGGATACCAGTCACCATCGTTATCAAAGCGCCAATCCGAGCAAAGCATGCTGCCGTTGGTGTTGAGCTTGTTCAGTCCGGTGAAGCCGAAGGCGGGTAAGCCCTGGGAGGCGCTGTCGTAGTCGCCGTAGCCGTTGTCACCCGAGTGGGGAACCGAAGTGTCACGCCGGTCGGTGGCTACCAGTCGCGCCCGGTCTTGAAGAGTCCGATATTCGTTTCTTGTGGGCAGGTGCCAGTCGTCGTAGGTGACTGAAACGACGCTCACCGGTAAGCCTAAAGGTTGCTCCGATTCGCTATCGAGCAGGCTGGTCTGATAGGTTACGGTCGCGGTGTAGGTCTCAGCGTAGTCCAGCGCGTCGGACATGCTGCGTTCACTTTGCATAACTGTGTACCACATCAGGCCCGCTTGAAGGTCGACAAAGATGTTGTCCGAGGCTTGATAGAAAGGTGATAGGGAGCGCTGCTTCTTCAGCGAGATGATAGCATCGGTCACGATCCCTTGACTGATCTGCATACTCGAGATCGGGTTTTGCGGTGGTGAAGCCTGCGTGCCGAGATGGCTGATTTCACCAAGAATGTTGGCACCTAACTGTTGGTAGCCGGCGTAATAGGCGAAGGCCTGCAGAGATTCGTCGATGAGTTGGTTGCTTCTGACGGCAAACTGACCGTTGTCAGCTCTTGAGTGCACGCCGAAGTCATCCTCTAAGAGTTTATCGCGGACATCCTCAAGGAGGCTCGACTGCTGTCCGGCTCCCAACATAGAGTTTTGAATGGTGAGTAGCGCGGTCTGGGCCTCAAAGCCCAACAGTGAACTGACAAGACCGCTTACCGACTGACTCGGTACAAAAGGTTGTTCCTCTGCATCGATATTTGTGCCGACTCTGTTGGCGACCAGGTCTCTGTTGAGGGCTGAAATGGTGCTGATATCTTCAGCGATCTCGTTGGCCGCGGCCTCGATGGCGTTTTGATTGATGGTGCTACCGAGTTCATTGAGATACTCTTGCATAGCGTTCAAGCTCTCTTGGATGGCGTCAAGCTTGGCCGTCGTCCCGTAGTTGAGCCCCAAACCTTCGGCCACGTGGGTCCAACCCACATCAACGGCTTGATCGATGGCGATGTCTACCGCGGATTCAATGGCTTTTTCCGTAATGCTCTTTAAGATCTTCATGCGCACCTCAGAGCGCGCTGAGCCCGGAGCGGTCTCAGCGACGAGCCTGACGTGGTCGCCACTGAGCTTTCGGCCGATATTTTCCACCGGGTGAGCCGACAAAGAAGTCATCGCTAACCGGAAGTCTCCCGAAGCCCTCAAGTTTTGAAGAGCCCCGGCAAGCTCCGGGTGGAGTGCACTCAAATCGTGCTTGAGTTCAACTCTGGTCAGGCGATAAACCGGGCTGGTCTCAGGGGACTCGGACAACCGAGAGACGATCTGGTCCCGATAGGCCGGCCAACCTCCGTTTTGGGCTGCTTTAACAAAGAAGGCGTATTGAGAAAAGATGGATCGCGGCGACTCCTCGATATCCTGCCCCAATCGTCTTTCCGGAGGGAAGTGAAGATAAGCGCGAACTAAATCTTCGGCAGCCTGCAGAGATTCTCCGGGGTTGGCCTGCAGGTAGGCGCTGGCCAATGATGTGGGCACGTTGATGTTGGTCGAGCCGGAGGCCGGGTAGTCCCGAACGTCGCTTGCAAATTCAAGACCGGGAGCGACTCGAGCCACGATTCGAAACGCACTGGGCAAGCTGGCTGCCGGTAGGCGAAAATCCCCGAAAGCGTCAAGCGAGGTTTGAGCTAATGGTCGTCCATCGAGGTCTTGGAACTCGATCACGGTGGTACTTCCAAAATTTTGGCCAAAACCGAGGTCGAGACGGCCTACAAACTCTTCAGGGTACTGCTGCAGGGGCGTGCCAGCAAAAGTATCCTCGTTAGCCCCGCAGCCCGCAAGTGGGGCGCAAAAAAGGGCCAGGCCTATCAGTAAGCTGGCTAGGCGTAAATGTCTCATTGTCGGTTTCCTTAATCTCGGATGCGAAGTATCGGTGCCAAGTGCAAATGTCTTCACGTGGAGATGTTTTGCTTCTGGCGAAACTCCTTCACCGTTTCCAAGATAGGCTCAAAACCTGTCAGTGTCCTTGAAGAGGGAGTCCACAGGAGTAGCTCTCTATTCCAGGGAAACCAATCAAATATGGATGATCCTGTTGAGAGGTGGCTCGAGTTGTGGGAACGGCCTTCACCGGGGTCTCTGCCGCACGCGAACAAGTTGGCAGCCATGCGCGGACTGGCTGCTCTGGGAGCCGATGCCCATCCGGCGCTGAATCGTCTCTGCGATGCTCTGCGCTCGCCGTCCACCGAAAGGGCTCTGTTAAAGCCGTGTTTGTCGGCGATTGCCGGCATCGGGCCGGGTGCCGTGGCGGCCACCCCGGCCGTGCTCGAGTTGTTCTGGTCCGAAGTAGAGGCCCAGCATGATTTTACTCAGCCAGACCTCGACCTGCCTCTGATGGAATGCATTCAAGACTGTCTGAAGAGTATCGATGCCGAGGCTGAAGCCACGCGTCTGTGGCTGAAGAGCAGGCAGGCCGAGATCGGCCGGCTCCCCTTGCCTCCGGCTACCCTGCACTATCTGCTTGATTTTCTAGGAGTCCGTGTTCCCAAAGACTCCCTGCACTGAGCTCGGCGATAGGAAGCCGGTGAGGGCTCTTCGAAGCTCGGTCCCATGATCCGCCTAACAAAAATGGTAAAGTGCGCTGGTTGAGCCTCTAAAATCCGCCCCGCGGATTTGGAGCAGGTTCTGCTACCACTGAGAAAACAAGCCGGTCCGAGGGATCCTCGGATGGTGGCTGGAGACGCCGTGCCCGACGATGCCGTGGTGGTGCGTTCGCCCAGCGGAGAGTATATGATCCAGACCCTGGATTTCTTTACTCCGCTTTGCGACGACCCGTACCTCTTCGGTCAGATTGCTGCTGCCAATTCTTTGTCGGATGTTTATGCCATGGGCGGGACGCCGTACACCGCCATGAACATCTGCTGCTTTCCGGTCTCCACCCTCGGCTACGAGCCCCTCTCGGAGATCCTGGCCGGCGGAGCCGAACGGGTCCAGGCTTCGGGGGCTCTAGCCTGCGGCGGACACACGGTGGAAGACCCGGAGCCAAAATTTGGTTTGGCTGTCACCGGGTTCGTCCAGCCCGAGCACCTGACCACCAAGGATGGGGCCCGGCCCGGCCAGCTTCTGGTTCTGAGTAAACCCCTGGGCACCGGGGTGCTGACCACCGCGGTCAAGCGAGAAATGCTGAGTGAAGCCGAGATCCGCCACGCCTTTGAGGGTATGAAAACCTTGAACGCCCAGGCCGCGGAGGCCATGCGGGGTGCCGGTGTCAGGGCCGCCACCGACATCACCGGGTACGGCTTTCTGGGCCATGCCTGGGAAATGATTCGGGGCCAGGGCGTGAGCTTCCGGATCCAGGCCTCTCGAGTTCCGCTTTACGAGGCGGCTTTCGATTTTGCCCTCCAGGACGTTTTCCCGGGCGGTTCCCGGGCCAATCGAAGCTGGCTTGAAGGCCTGGGCGCCGTAAGCTGGAACCCCGAGGTCAGCGAAGCCTGGCGCGGCCTTCTCACCGATGCCCAGACCTCCGGCGGCCTCTTGATGTGCTGGCCCGCTGAAGTGGAAGTTCCGGATTCCCTGACCGTAGTGGGCCGGGTACTCCCCGCCGACCCAGCCGGGGGAGCCCAGCTCGTCGTCGAACCGTAGAAGCGTCTTGGAATCCCCGGCGGACCGTTGGAACAATGGTTGGAATCGATACGTGTCCTGAGCTACACGGCGTAGCCGAAGTAAAACTGATTCTCCGAAGGTCTCAATGCGAAATTCAAATGTTGCAAGAGTCCGTTATACCCTAGGATTGACGGTTCGTTCTTTGGCCAGTCTTTGCTCAAAAAGAAAGTAGCCTCACCTTCTAGACTTCTCCCTTGCAAAGCTCGGATGCGGTATGGCACCCTCACCAGATCTCCTTCGATAGGCCCGTGCCGAGTTCCGTACCTAACCTCACCGATCGGTGTGTGCTCGTGACATCCTAACTTCAGTGCAATCTCCCAATTTAGAACAGACCAATCCGCGCCGGTGTCTAAGAGGCAAAGCACGGGAATCTCAAGTCCACGACCCAAGAACTCCACAGGTACGAACACTTTCGCGTTTGGAAGAGGCGTGTTGGGCGACCCATCCAAAAACTCAACCGCCCCAAACGCGAACTCCGACTCACCTTGAGAAAGCATCAGCATCTGTGGTACAGCGTTACGTCTAATTGATTGGACCGAACTTCGTCCACTAGGTCGTTGAAGTTCTCTGTGGCCGCCAGCAGTTTCCCGTTCCTCAGTGCTACCCAGCGACCCGAGAACTTTTTAGCCCTCTCTCGCAACCAGCGGAAGTCGGACTGAATCTCAGAACGCGATTCCTGGGAGGTACTTTGGAATACGGGAGGAGCCAGCACCTTCTTCATTCTCAACGCTACCTCCGAGCTGCTGGGTAGCGTTGATGCCAATTTCGTGGCTTCTTCCATTCGACCACTTGATAGTAGGAGCCTAATCGAACGAATGATGGCGAACTCCGCGAGGTCGGTAGTTAAACTCCCAAGCAATTCAGAGGGGCGGAGGTCCTCCTTCGGCAATGCTAGTTGTGACGTCGATGGTATCCATTCGCCGGAATCACTGATCGATTGTCGGACTGCATTGATATTCATCAGACCACTCGCTCTCCGATATCCAGGGCCATGCTTTGCAACACTCTAGTTACTTCAGCGCCCGTTCGAGAGCCAACCTCAGTGGGTGCAAGCCCTCCCGACCAGTTAAAGTCGAATCTAGCATAAATTCCGCTGCTGAGACTTACCGATGGCTGCACCGTTACAGCAGTCGAAAGCCTCTGATCCGTGGGCTCTAAGCTAAACGAAAGCCCAATAGCTTCTGCTCCTGGCAGCCCTTTGGGAGCGCAAGCAAATTGCGCCAATATTTGTTGCGGTGAAGAATCAACGCATTCGATGTGCCCTGCCCAGGTAACAGCCTGAACTTTGAATTTGAGACCAGGACAATCCTTGATTAGCGCCTCTACTAGCGATTGTCCTAGCTCTGTACATCTTGCTGGCGCCGAAGCGCCGGAGCTATTCCAGAAAAGTTGTAGACCATACAACATAATCTTGGCCGTGATCGCAGCCTGAGCGGATTGACCTATTACTGCAAACTTGGCGGGGTCGTTCTGTCCCCCCTCACATTTTATCTCGGTCAACTCGATTCCACACTGGCCGAATGTGTGCTCCACGGTGGCATAGAGCTTCGGGATTTGGTCTAGCCACGCGAACTGTCGGGCTGTGAATAAAGCCTTGTAGACCACTTCTGACGAGATAATGCTCACGATATACTTTTCTTGAACGCAAGCTACTCCGCCTGCCTTTCTGTCGCGGCCGGTCTTTTTTTGTTCGTTCGAAATGAACGGCTCGGCCGCCACTGTGCTAGGATTTACCCCACAACCCCAGAAGCTTTTCCGGTCGGCTCACGAGGGTCCATACTTCACGTCAAGGAGATAATCTTGTCCATATCCGATAACCAATGGATCACGGTTGCTCCAACAGAGTTTCCCCATGAGCAAGATGCCTTTGATTTCATCAAGAGCCGCGCCAGCGGAGTGATCGGCGCCTGGTCCAACTTTGAGTTCGTGGAACCCCGTGGCAAGGTGTATGAAATCGACTTGATGTTGTTGACCCTCACCGAACTCATCCTGGTGGAGATCAAGAGCTGGTCGGGCATCCTCGACGGCACCGCCAATAACATGGTGCGTTATTTTCGAGGCAACCCTCATCCCACGCCGGTAAACAATCCACTTCTTCTCCTGAACAAAAAAGCCAAGATCCTCCAGAGTATGTTGAAAGCCCAGAAGGCCGGTCAACGACTCTACGTGCCGTATGTAGAATCCGTTGTCTTTTTCAATAATCATAATCTTGAGTTACGCATCCCTCCCGAACACCGACCTCGCGTCTACTATCGCGACGAGCTTATCGAGGCTATCCGTCCGAAGGAAGTCGATCTTCAAAACCCCCGCAAACGCTTTGACAAGCCGCGGGTGACCGCACTGAACCAGGCCTTTCGGCAACTGGGAATTCGCCGTCCCAGTGCCCGCACCCTGAAGGTCGGAGAGTGGCTCATCAAAGAACTCCTAGAAGACGGAGAGCTTTATCAGGACCACTTGGCCCAGCACCAGAGCATCGGAGAAACCTACCGACGAGTGAGGACCTTTTCGGTGCCCGACAACGGCTCCAAGCATCAGCGTGAGTTAGCTCGTCGAGCAGCCCAAAGAGAGTTCAAGCTCACCGATCATCTTCAACACCCCGGGGTGCTAAAACCGTGGGAGCTGAAAGAGCACGAACTCGGACCTGCTCTGGTGTTTCCTTACGAGCCGAAAGCGGTTCGTCTGGACCAGTTTCTGGCGACTCAAGACGCTAGACTTGGCCAGGAAGAGCGTTTGGAGATCATAAGACAGATTCTGGACGTACTTCGTTACGCCCATGCCCGGAAAGTCTTCCATCGTGGCCTAGCCCCCCAAAGCATTTTGGTCATGGAACGAGGCCGGGATCTCGAAGTGCAGATCATGGACTGGCAGACGGGAATGGAACAAGATGTGACCACCGGTACCAGCCACATTAGCGAACTTATGACTTCGGGCGCGCGCGCCTACATGGCACCGGAAGCTTTTCATCAGCCGGGCAACGCTTCGGGCAGCGCGGCCGACATTTTCAGCTTCGGGGCGGTCGCTTTTCATGTCCTCACCGGTCGGCCACCCGCCGAGACCCAACTTGAGCTCTATCAGAAGCTTCAGGAGTATCCGGGGCTGAGGCTTTCCTCGGTGACGGACGGATTGTCCTCCAACCTGGAATCGCTGGTGGAGCGATGCACTCACCCCATGGTCTTGGAGCGACCGGCCGATATCCAGCAGGTCCTGGACTTGTTCGATGCCGCGACCTGCCCCGGACAAGACGACGCCGTCGAGGTTGTGAACCCGCTGGAAGCTCAGGCCGGCGACATCCTTCCTGGAGGCTTTTTGGTCGTTCGACGGCTCGGTAAAGGCGGTATGGCACTGGCCCTGGAGGTGGTCAGGGATGAAGTGAGCTACGTGCTGAAGGTCGCCCACGACCCCGACCGTACCGAGGTGATGCTGCGAGAGGCGGAGGCGCTCAAGGCACTCTCTCATCCCTACATCGTGGAGTGCTACGATGTCGTGGAGATCGGCAACCGTTCTTGTCTTGTTATTCAGAAGGCCGGAGACGAAACTCTGGCCCGGCGCTTGACCGAACGCGGCCCTTTGCAGCTTGACTACCTTGAGCGCTTTGGCAAAGACCTGCTCAAGGCCGTGGCTCACCTTGAAGAGAAGGGAGTTCGCCACCGGGATATCAAGCCTGCCAACCTCGGTATTACTCTTCATAAAAAGGACTCGGCTGCTCATTTGATGCTCTTCGACTTTTCACTGGCCGGTGTGGGCGATGACAATATCGATGCCGGAACCAGGGACTACATCGATCCTTTTCTCATCAACCGAAAACCTCCCCGCTGGGATCAGTCGTCCGAGCGATATTCAGCCGCCGTCACGCTGCACGAGATGGCAACCGGAGTGCTTCCCCGCTGGGGAGACGGAAAAAGCATGCCCGGTCTAGATCCAAACGCCAATCTTGTTTTGGAGTCTGAGCGCTTCGACCCGGCCGTACGAGAGCCCCTCACGACGTTCTTCACCAGAGCCCTGGCTCGGGAGCGAGAAGCTCGCTTTCATAACGCCGAGGAGATGCTGAAAGCATGGGCTGAAGTGTTTCAGGAAGACTTCGCGGATAGCGGTCTGGGTCAAGCCGATGAAGCTGAACTCTCCGAGCTTCTGGAGAGTTCGGACCTGGAAACGACCCTGGCCTCGCTGGCTCTGGGAGCTCGAGCACTTCGGGCCTTAGAGCACCTGGGAGTACACACCATACGAGACCTCCTCGGACTGCCCGGTGGTACCCTTCATACGGCCGCCGGGGTGGGCAACCAAACTCGAAAACGTCTGGTCGAACTGCAGGCCGTTGTAGGAGAGCGCTTCGGAGATGAGTTGCTGGAGGAGCAGGATATCGAGGCTGAAGACCACGGCCTGCTGGAAGCCTTTCTGGTGCCGGTTCTTGGAGTCGACACCGACCCGGACGAAGAGCTGAAGAAGTCGTACCTGGGCCTGACTCTCCCCAGGGGTGTTCACGACTGGCCAACACTCTCTGCTGTCAGTAAAGAACGAGATCTCGAGCACCTGAGCCTGGCGAAGAGGGTTCCCGCCTGGCGGGTAAAGTGGGGGAAGCTACCCTCTCTGAAGTTTCTTCGCGACGAAATCGAACAGCTCCTGAATGAGAACGGAGGAGTGATCGTGACCTCCGAGGTGGCTCTCGGGCTGCTCTCTCGACACGGCTCCTTCTCCAACGATCGGAGCCGCAGGATGCAACTGGCCTTCGCTCTCACCAGGGCCGCCGTGGAGGCGGAACAGACGGCCGGTGCCCCCCGCTTTCTGTGGAGGCGCATCGGGCCAACTCCGGTGATCGCCCAGAGGGAGGAGCAGATGCAGTACCTCACTCGACTGGCCCAGGTTGCAGACCGGTGTGCGCGCCACGAGCCTCTTCTGGCACCTTCACGAGCCAGAGACGAGATCCGCGCGGTGGAGGCGCCCGAGAGCGCGAAAGGGTTGTCCCCTCACCGCTTACTGAGACTCTCGGCCGCGTGCAGCGAGCGGGCCGCGGTCTCCTCCCGCGAAGAGTTCTACCCCCGAGGAATGGAGGCCGAAAGAGCCTTGCTCCTGGCACACGGGGCTCTCCTGGGTCACGGGGAGCTTCCACCCGAAGAGATTCAGGAAAGAGTCTTTACTCGCTACCCGGAGTCAGAGCCTTTGCCTTCACGCCCTCACCTGGACGAGATTCTGCAGAGAGTGGACCCGGACCTGATCTGGTCCGATGGTGAGCAGGCCTATGTGAGGCGCCTGGCCATCTACCAAACCTCGGGCGCATCCAGTCTTCATCAACGATATCCCACCACTTCGGAGACTCCCACTTCATCCACGAATCCTCTCGTGGCCGAAGCTCGCGCTTTCGAGGAAAGGCTACAACGAGCCACGGTTGAGAAAGATTTCCTGGTTTTGACTGTTACTCCCAAACGGCTGGCCCAGGCCGAGTCCGAAATTCTGGCCAGGTTCGGTCACACCCGCCGAGATCTCAATCAGCTTCTTCTTCGTGCCATGAAAGAAAAGGTGGCCGAGAACCCGAAAGCTCGATGGGACAAGTTCCTTGAAGCTGATGCCGAAGGTGAAGGCAAAGGATGGCGAATCCTCACCTCTCGACTGGTGCCGGACGCCCTCGGGCAACTGCAAGACGTCTTGTTCTCCTGCAAAGAACCTCAACTGCTGGTCAATCCCAGCCTGCTAGCTCGTTACCACCAACTTGGAATTCTCGAGCAGATGCGGGACCAGGCCGGTCGAAAAGACGGCTTGCCAGCGGTCTGGATGCTGCTCCCATCGGAAGACACCTCTCGCGCCCCGACCATCGAGGGTGAACCCGTTCCGCTGCTGCACGGAGGACAGAGAGCCCGCGTGCCCGACGGCTGGCTGGCCAACGCCCACCGAACAGCCAAAGAAAAATTGGCGACTTGACTCACTGGTTGACAGAATTTGTCACCAGGTTATGCCAAAATGGGGCAGAATGATGATTCAGGCATTGGGAGTGTTTGTCAAGACGGAGGAATCGCAAGATATGAGTTCGGCTGCTTCCTTTGAGGAAGGTGCCACTTATTTTCATGGTGATTGGCTGGTCAGCAAATGTGGTCGTTTGCTTTTGGTTGGACACGGCAAGTTGAAGGTGAAAGTCGAATGGAACTGCGCCGGTTGGGGTGCCGCGTTCGTCACCGTCAACGCGAATGCTACTCACTCTATAGCGACGGGAGAGTTTTAAAGACTCGAGCGATTCGCGAGTATCCGGAAGCGTCCCGTTTCGGTAAAAGTAAACCGATAGAGGATGAATACCAGGTGCTGAATGTGGCTATCGGGCGTCAGCGTGAGGTGCTACAGCTAAAAAATCAAACCTCGGGCGTTGCCTTCCTTTTAAACCGTACCAATGAGCGAGTGCTTTACGAAAGTCCGTTTTACGAGGGCGGGAAAACCGTTGATCTGCTGGAGCGTATACTTGAGGCGGACGCCCCAAAACCTCGAGTAGAGCCCCCACCATCGCCGGGCCCGGAAAGCGCGAGTGGAGAGAATTCGCAAGAACAACCCGACGCAAAGCCCGTCGTCGAATCGGTCCCAATCGATAATCCTCGCCTTCTAGTCGTGGAGTCCCGGTTCACGGGCGAAGAGATTCGTTTCACCCTTCCATTTGAAATCGGCGGCCCTCAGCGCCAGGCCTTAGAGGCTCTTGCCCGAGAGGGAACTTTGACCGCTCAAGAGTTGAGGAAGCTACTGGGGCGGCGTACGAATTTTATGCCCCAGTTGCAGGAAGATCTTGTGCAGGCCGGACTTCCCGTTATTCAGATTCTTGACGACGAGAACGGTCGGTCATTTAACTTTGTCTACGAGGAGTTGGGATGAACAAGCAGGCCGGAGCTTACGTTTTTTTGGTGGCAGCTTCTGTGATAACACTCGTTGCCTTTCTGATTACCATAAGTTTTGTGTTTAAAAGCACCGCCTATCTCACGAACTGGGGTCTACTAGACCCGTCGAAAGAGGGAACCAATCCCGCCGGACTCAACTTTGGTCGGGGAATTTCTTTGCTGTTCACAGTGGGTAGCCTGGGCACGATTATCCTGTGTTGGAAAGCAGTCTTGACTCAGGAACCAAGCCCAGACTTTCTGAAATTCTCTCGTTCCTGTCCGGGTGGGACCCCGACTTGGCCGGAATGAAGGCAGCGCTCGTACCTCTCGAATCAACTAAACTCACAGAAATGATCAGAAATATTGAAAAAGATGTTGGCAATGACACAATCCGTCAGTTTTCCGGTATACTGTTGGAACGTCGGCGTCAAGTTCTGATGAAAGGAGCCGTTGAAAATGGATAAACCACTACTCCTGATCTGGAAGCACCCGATCTCTCGAGTTCGTTATGCCATAGGTAAGCTCTGGCAGGATGAGCAAGGATACCATTTTTCCTATGAGTTTGATATGCCTTGCTCCGTAGAGCACGCCATACGCGACGGCTTTAGACCACTCGACCCCTTTCCGCTCAAACGAGGTGCGTGGAGCAGCGGCAGTTTGTTTCCTGTCTTCTCCCGTCGCCTTCCCCCGACGTGGCGTCAGGGAGAGTTTCAAAAGTTGGGACTCGAGCCCGAACAGAAGCTGCAGTACCTCCTCAAGACCGGAGGCCGTCTTACGGGTGACACTTTCGAGTTTTTAGAACCCATGGACGTGGCCCAGAGCGAATTTGAAATCGAGTTCCCTATCGCCGGTTGGAGGTATCACGAAAGCGAATCCGCCATCCACGAACTCACTCCCGGTATATCCCTCACCTTGCTGTTGGAGAAAGACAACCCACACGACAGTAGCGCCATCAAAATCATGTCACCCGCCTGCGTTCACCTGGGCTACGTGCCAAGGATCTACGCCTGGCACATCGATCGCAGCATCGATCACGGAGATTATGAAGCCAAAATTTCTCGCGTCGGTCCCTCGGAAGATCCCCAGGTACGGGTCATCGTAAAGTTGAAGGGCCACATCGCACCCAGCGGCTACCGCCCCATCCCCGAAGGCCTCGCCGCCCTCTGCTAAGGCGAAATCCCCTGGGGGTTTCTCTTTAGAAGGCGTCTAGAACTGAAGACATATTCCAGAGTTAAGGGTTCAAGGGCGTAAAGGAGAGATCGTCTTTCCGAGGACGAAGAGCTGAGCGTGCGGGTTAAAGAAGCGATATGACATTGGTGGACGTCAAGACCGACGTGTTGGAATGGGCCGTACACCGCTCTGGACGCGACATAACGGAGCTGGAGAAAGGGGCAAAGAACCTTCCGCTCTGGCTGAAAGGCGAAAAGAAGCCTACGTTTAAACAGCTCGAGAAGTTCGCCAAAGCCACTCGAACGCCCATCGGCTTCTTTTCCCTTCCCGCGCCGCCTCGAGAGACACTCCCGATCCCCGACATGAGGACGCTCGCCGACACTGTTCTTCGAGAGCCGTCGGCCGATCTTCTCGACATCATTTACCAGTGTTTACAACGCCAGACTTGGTATGAGAGATACACCCGGACGAACGGTTACCAGCCACTTCCTTTTGTTGGATCGGTCCAGCTTCAGGATTCGCCGGTCGTGGTCGCTCAAGGCATGAGGGAAACTTTGGGCTTCCAGCTCGACGAACGGGCCGGGCACGCCAACTGGGAGGTCGCGCTCCGAGAGTTCATTAATCTCATAGAACGGGTGGGGATCATGGTCATGGTGAGCGGTGTGGTTGGCTGCAACACAAAACGAAAACTCGATCCAGCTGAGTTCCGGGGTTTTGCCCTGGCGGATTCCACAGCCCCCCTGATCTTTGTAAACGGTACCGATAGCAAGTCCGCCCAAATGTTTACTTTGGCTCACGAACTCGCGCACTTGTGGCTCGGACAGTCGGCTCTGAGCGACGCCACGCTCAACCGGCAGAGCGACAGAGACATTGAGAATTGGTGTAATGCCGTAGCTGCCGAGTTTCTGGTGCCTCTTGCCCAAGTGCCAAGCAAGGTGGAAGACAGCCGGCTCTACCAGGTGCTCAACGAACTGACTAAGAAGTTTAAGGTGAGTTCGTTGGTCATTTTAAGGCGGCTTCGAGATGCAGGTGCTCTTGACCAGGGCCAGTTCTGGAGTGCTTTCAATTCAGAACTCAAGCGAATCGAGACGCTCAACG
>JBAYRN010000011.1:0-71846 GCA_041676625.1 Vulcanimicrobiota bacterium | reverse complement strand
TGAGGGTGGCCAGACGCAATTTCTATCTAAATCGATTTGAGTGCGCGTATCGGGAATACGTAAGCGAAAATCGATGACGATAGAATTGATGGCTGGCCGCCCTCGGCCGAATTTTGAAGTTTGACAGAGCACTCGCCATGCTCCGGTCGCGGGAATTTCCGTTCCCCCTCCCAGGGGAGAGGGTATGGGCTGGGAATAGAGAGGCATGCGCTGCTGGAAATGTCTCTTGATGATCGTACTCCTCTGTTTACCCGGGTGGGCAGAACCTGAGCCGTCCGAGCCTGCCGCTCCACCCGAGGCGACCGAGGAAGCTCAAGATGAGACCGACTTCATGCGCCCCAGCGGTGGCCAACTCGGCATCGGCGGAGATGAAGGCTTCGGCCTGGGCACCGCGGTAGGGGATCCCACCGCTCTCAACGGACCCACCCGCACTCCGATCGTGCTGTTTGGCACCGACCGGGAGTCCCTGATCGATCTGACCGGCTATTACAGCCACAAGTTCAACAGCGAGCACAGGCTTTTGGTCGAGGGCAGTCTGGACCCCAATTATTTGGGTCTCGATGTGAGCTACACCATCAGCCCCAAAGCATGGGAGGGGGCCCTCACCTTCAACTCCTGGATAGCGTCGGGAAGTTTTGCACCGTATGAGGCCGGCGGTCGAGAAATTTTCTTGCCCCCCAACCGCAACGCCCACGTGCAGATGCTGGGAGGCGGCGTGGAGTATGTTCAGCCCTTTACCGAAGAACTGGACGTGGCTTTCGGACTCAACTACCAGCAATACGCCTTCAGCACCGCTCTCTTGGGCGGCTCCAGGTATCGCGTCGACAGTAACGGATTCCCCTTGACGGTGGCCAACCGCTCGGCTGCCGAAGACTTCCTGGGCTTTCGGATACACGGTCTGTTCAGTACCCTCGACGACCGCGACCTTCCGATTGAGGGCACCAAGATCCGCTTCGGAATGGAGCAGTCGATCGGTCTCGGTGCGCCCTCCTTCAACCAACTCTCCGCCAACGTCGCCCACCTCTTTCGAATGCCCGGCTTCAACGACGGTGATCACTCCCTGCTGGTCAATCTCCAGGCCGGCACCAACCTCGGTGAACCACCGCCGATTCGGGCCTTTCATATGGGAGGGGCCCAATCGGTGCGGGGCTACGACCCTGGTGAGTTGGCCAGCGGAAAGTCCTTTCTGCAGACCACGGTGGAGTATCGCCACCACCTCCACACCTTCAACCTCTTCGACACCGATTTCCATGCCCGGCTGGCCCTCTTTCACGACTACGGCACGACCCTTGGCACTGCCGATCAGCTCCGGGGGATGCCCCCTATTCTGCTCGGGAAACCTGAGCACGCCTACGGCTACGGTGCGGGCATTCATCTGGCCAGTGAGTACGGACTGTTTCGGCTGGAATCAGCCTGGAACGGCCAGGGCCAAAACAGTTTCTATTTTACGGTAGGCGAAAGGTTCTAAAAGCACGCGACTTTCTTCCCCGATCATGGTTTAATGTAACTATGATAAAAGCCAGAACTCAGCTCATCGTATCCCTCCTCTTCCTCCTCAGTAGCGTGGCCCTGTGGAACCTCCTGGTCCCGAATAGGGCGGCGCCATCCACCACACCCGCAGTGGTTGCTGCCTCGGAAACCCTACCTATTCAGGTTGAAGGCGTCTGGGAGCAGTATCTGGTTTATGGGTGCCACCGTGAATTTATGGCCCGGCTCGATATCCGCAAAGCCGGCGACGACTACATCGCTACTCCCCTATCACTCTCCGCCAACACTTACCCCAAACACGCCTATCGCTCTTTCAACCACACTTACCAGAATGGTCACTGGACTTTCAGCGAAGACTGGGACTACGGTGAAGTTGGAGAGTTTTCCCTGGAGCTTCAGCCCAACGGCCAGTACTGGGGAGTTGCCCGGTCGAACTCTGACGGTCACACCTTCAAGACACTGTTCGTCCGGGTCGGCAACTAAGTTCCCCTCAAATTTCCCCCTCCTAAGACTAAGGGCCCCGCCTGGGGCCCTTTTTTATTTGCATTTCATCCTTGATCAGGCTTCCGGACCACCCCGGGGCGAGACCCCAGACAACCGCTCGGCCATCCGTTGTGCGGCCACGTACAATGACGGAATCACGAAGACCCCGAACACCGTGGCCACCGTCATGCCGACCACCACGGCGGTGCCCAGCGACTGCTGCCCGGCCGCCCCGGCCCCGCCGGCCAGAGCCATCGGAATGACCCCCATAATGAAAGCAAAGGAGGTCATCAGAATGGGCCGGAAGCGCAGACGCGCGCCCTCCAGGGCTGCCTCCCGCAGGCCGGCGCCTCGCTCATACTTATCCTTGGCAAACTCCACGATGAGGATGGCGTTCTTGGCCGCCAATCCGACGATTGTGATGATCCCGATCTGGGCATAAACGTTGTTGGTGTGGCCGGTCAGCATCAAGCCGCCGTAGGCGCCCAGGATACCGATGGGGAGCCCCAGCAAGATGGAAAACGGGATGGCCCAGCTCTCGTACTGGGCGGCCAAAAAGAGAAACACGAAGACCAGCGCCAGCATCAAAACCTGGCCTTGCTGCCCGGCCGATTTCTTTTCCTGATAGGCGGTACCGGTCCACTCGAAGCCGTAGCCCCGGGGGAGATTAGTCGCTGCCAACCGCTCTACCGCTTCCAGACCTTCGGCGGAACTCGCCGTCATCGCAGGAGAGCCGTAGATCTCGGCGGTACGATACAGATTGTAACGCTGTACCAGGTCGGGAGCGGTCGTCATCTGCACATTGGTCAGGGTGGATAGCGGAATCATGACGTCGTCTTTACCGCGCACGAAGAGGTTTCCAATGTCCTCAGGAGTTCTGCGGAAATCCGCTTCAGACTGTAAGTACACCCGCCAGGTACGTCCGAACTTGTTAAACAGATTCACGAATCGTCCGCCGAGATTGACCTGCAGTGTGGAAAACACTGAGTTGAGGGGGACTCCCAAAACTTTGACCTTCTCTCGGTCGATCTCCAGAAAAACCTGAGGAACGCCCGTGGAGAAAGGACTGAAGGATTGGGGAGAAAGTTGGGGCTCCTGGCGCATCGCGGTCAGAAAGCTCTGAGTTACGGCTTCCAACTCCTGGGGCGTGTGTCCCCCTCTGTCTTGCAGTTCCAGAACGAAACCGCCGGAGAGTCCGAGTCCGGGGATCGGGGGGGGGTTTATGACCAGGACGCTAGCTTCCTCAATGGTGGCAAACTTACCCATAAGCGCCCCCTGAATCGCCCCGGCCGACTGGGAAGGGTCGGTCCGCTGATCCCAGGAGTCCAGGATCACGAAGCTCGAGGCATAGCTGGGCCCCCGGTTTCCGGTGAGAATGTTGGTTCCGCCGAACATCACCATAGAGTTCACCCCCGGGGTCTCCATAACAAACTGCTCGATCTGCTTGGCCACCGCGTCGGTTCGCTCCAGGGCGCTGCCTGGAGGCAAGGAAATGCTCAGCAGCAAGTAACCGTTGTCTTCAGCCGGTACCAGACCAGTGGGCAGAGTTTTCTGAAACCAACCCAGGCCCAAAAAGACGGCCACGATGAAGATACCCACGATAAAGATTCGCCGGACCAGAATCTTCACCAGATAGGAGTAGGCGCCCAGCATCTTGGCAAAGATCTTTTCGAAGGCCGAGATGTAAAGCCCGAAAGGGCCCCACAGCTTCTGGCGCGGCTTCAGGACCAATTGGCACAGCGCCGGAGTGAGGGTCAGAGCCACCACCGCCGAAAGCAAAACCGAGGCCGACATGGTGACCGCGAACTGGCGAAACAGTTCGCCTGTCAGCCCACCCAGAAAGGCCACCGGCACAAACACCGAGCAGAGTACCAGAGCGATCGCGATGACCGGCACCGCCACCTCGCTCATGGCTTGCTCGGTCGCAGCCAGGGGGCTCATCCCTTCCTCGATGTGGTGCTCCACCGCCTCCACCACCACGATCGCGTCGTCCACCACGATACCGATAGCCAGTACCATGGCCAGCAGAGTCAAGGTGTTGATGGAATAGCCGAAGAAAAACAGAATGGCAAAGGTACCGACCAGAGAGACGGGCACCGCCAGCAGCGGGATAAAAGTGGCCCGAAAGTTGCCCAGAAAAGTGAACACCACCAGCACCACCAGCACGAAAGCTTCAGCCAGGGTTTTCAAAACCCCGGCCACCGATGCTTGCACCACCAGAGTGGCGTCATAGGTAATGTCCAGCGCGATCCCTTCCGGAAAGGTTTCAGAGAGACGTTCGAGTTCCGCCTTCACCGCCGCGGCCACATCCAGAGCGTTGGCCCCCGGTCGTTGGAAAATCAGGATCGGAATGGCTTCGTTACCGTTTCTCCGGCCGAAGCTTCCATAATCCTCCGCCCCCAACTCTGTTCGAGCGACGTCTCGAATGCGAACGATCTCGTTGCTATCGCCCACCTTGACCACGACGTTCTCAAAATCTTCGACCGTGTCGAGTTGGCCCTTCACCTTGACCGGATACTGAAAGTCCAGCCCCGAGGCCTGAGGAGGCTGACCCACGCTGCCCGCGGCCGCTTGTACGTTTTGCTCCTGCAGCGCCGACACGATGTCGCCGGAGGTCACCCCCAGCTTGGCCAGCATGTCGGGACGGGCCCAGATCCGCATGGCGTAGTCGGCGGCACCCGCCCGCATCTCCACCCCACCTACCCCGGGAACCCGACTGATCGGGTCCAGCAGGTTGATGGAAGCGTAGTTACTCAGAAAGAGCTTGTCGTAGCTACCGTCGGGCGAATAGAGCGTGGGTACCATCAAGAACTGGGTGGACTGTTTAGCCACCGTGATACCGTTTCGAACCACTTCTTCAGGCAGAGTAGGGGTGCTGCGGTTGACCCGGTTCTGCACGTCTACCGCAGCCAGATCTACGTCGGTCCCCACCTCGAAGCTGACCGTCAACTGATAGGCACCGTCGCTCGAAGATTTGCTCGACATGTAGATCATGTGCTCGGCCCCGTTGACCTCTTGCTCGATCTGAGTGGCGACCGTTTGCTCCAGCGTCACGGCATCGGCCCCGGGATAGGTAGCGGTCACCATCACGGTTGGCGGTACCAGGTCGGGAAAGCGCTGTACCGCCATATTGGGGATGGCCAGGGCACCGACCAGGGTGATCAAAATGGAAATAACGATAGAGAGTACCGGGCGGCGAATGAAGGTTGAAGCAGACACGTCAGGACACCTTGTCTTCCAGGCTGACGGTAGCTCCGGGGCGAATCTTTTGCAGCCCTTCCGTCACCACGCGCTCGCCCGCGTTCACCCCCTCCAATACGACCACCTCGCCATCCAGCTTTTCACCCAGCGTCACCCTCCTCTGCTCCACGGTCATGTCATCCTTCAACACGTACACCGCGTCCAGAGACTGAAAGTTGGTGAGTGCCTTCTGAGGTATAACCACTGCATTTTGGAGAGTATCGGTCTGCATCTTCACCCGGCCGAATCCGCCCGGCTTCAACAGATGATTGGGGTTGGGGAAAGCGGCCCGGACGGTGATGGTGCCCGTCTGCTGATTGATGCTGCGGTCCACCAGCACGAAGCGACCTTTGTGGGGATAAGCCTGCTCATTGGCCAGCACCAGTTCAAAAGGAGCCTGGTCAAAGCCGGGGCCTGAAGCCAGTTTCAGGTAGGCCGCTTCGTCCACCGGAAAATCCGCGTAGATGGGGTCGTTCTTGGAAAGAGTAGCCAGTCTGGTCTGCCCGGGAATGATCAGACTTCCCACGTCGACGCCCAGGGTTCCGATCACCCCGCTGAAGGGTGCCCGGATGGTGGTGTAATTCAGATTGAGCTGGGCGGCTTGAAGTTGCGCCCGGGCTGCCTGTAGGGAAGCCTGGGCGGCTCGAACATCGGCCTGGGCCGCCTCCACGTTGGCCCCGCTCTCCCTCACGTCGGCCCGCTCGCCCACCTTGGTGTTGCGCAGCCGCGCCTGCACGCTCTCATAACGCGAGAGGGCCACCTTGTGCCGGTCGACCACCTCGTCGTAGCGCTGGGGCGGCACCGCCCCGTTCTCGACCAACGGCTTAAACCGCTCCACTTCCCGTTCGGTAGCCCGGAGATTGGCCCGCGCTTCCTCCAATTCGGCGTCCACCTGAAGCACCGTCACCTGCTGACGCGCCCGCTCTTCCGACGCTTGGCGCTGAACCAGCGTGGCGTTGGACTGCTGGAGTCGCCCTTCGGCCTGGGCTACCTGAGCCCGGGCTGCTGCCAGACTGGCTTCGTAGGGGCGGGGGTCGAGTTGAAACAGCACCTGGCCGGCCACCACCGGACTGCCCTCCCGAAAGCTATGAGACAGCAAGTAGCCCTCCACCCGGGAGCGGATGTCGGCGGCTTCCGGGGCTTTGAGTTCGGCCACCAGATGGCGCGAGGAGTCTACTCTCTTTATCTCGGCGGTTGCGACCTTGACCAGGGGTGGGGGCGGGGCAGGCGGAGCCCCGGGGCCTTGCTTATTGCCCCCACAGCCGCTCATCCCCACGAGAATCACGCTAATCAAGGTCGGTAGAAGAAAAAAACTTCGCTTCATTGTGTCACCTACGAGTCGATAATAGTTTGTAGACTGGCGGCGAGCTGTCGCTCCACCGCCTCGGTATCCGCTCTGGTCGCGCAAGCCGCTCCCACCACTTTGTGAACGACCAGAAAGCCAAAGAAGTGAGAGATCAACAACGACGCCTTGGCTTCCCGGTGCTCACCCGGCAAGACCTTGGTAAGCGGCCCGCTGATCCTTTCGGCCACGTGCTCCCGGAGGATCGGCATAGCTTCTTCACAGCCCAGCGATCGAACGAAGATCAAGAGGCGATCGGTATTGCAATCGAGCAACTCCCCGCTCTTGCGAGTCAAGTACCCGGTGATCAAGAACCGGGCCATCCTCAGACCCATCTCCTCCTGCACCCCCTCGTACAGTTCGGAGTAGTCGTTGTCGTCCCGCAAAACCTCTTTGAGGAGTCCCTGCTTGGAGCCGAAGTAGCGATTGACCAGAGCCGCTGTCACATCGGCTCCGGCTGCAATCTCCCGCAGCCCCACCTGGTCGTATCCACGCTGCAGGAAAGCCGCGCGAGCCGAATGCAGAATTGCCAACCGGGTTCGCTCCGATTTCTTCAGCTCTTGGGATGTCATAGGGGCTAGAATAACACTATTGACAAGAAAGTCAACAGGTGTTTAATTAAACGGGTGTTTACAAGAAGATGGAAGTCTTTCCTCATCGTTCTACCCCTTTTCCTCAGCCTGCCGGCCTTCACAAAGGCCGACCCGGTGGACCCTGAGGCACTGGCGCCGCCCCCCCGGGAGCGCCCGGCGCTGTCGGTGAGTGGAGAGGTTTTGCATCTGGACCTTTCCCAGGCCCTGGCGCTATCCCTGGCCACCTCTCCCTCTCTGGATCGGCAGATCGCGGTGATCCAGCAACGGGAGTACGAAGTGGAAGAGGCCTACACCCAAGCCAACCCCACGGTTGATTTTCAAGCCCAGTATCAGCGAGTGACCCCGGAGGTCTCCTTTAACGGCGGCCAGGTCATTCAGCCATCGGACAACTACAGCTTCGCCCTCATTTTGCGGCAACCCATCTATACCTTCGGGAGACTAAGATTTAGTGTGTTGGCCTCCAAGCTCAGTCGCCGGAGCGCCCAGGAAGAGTACCTGGATCAGTTGCACCAGGTGATCCTGGGAGGCGCCGAGCTCTATATCCAGGCCCTGGTGGCCGATGATGCCCTGAAGATCGCAAGCGATGATCTCGAAGCTCAGCGGGCCAACCTCAAGGTCACCGAGCAGCTCTTCGAACAGGGGGTAGTGGCGAAGTTTGACGTCTTGAGCACGGGTGCTGCAGCCAGCCAGGCCGAGCATGAACTCATCGTGGCCAATACCCAGCGACAAAACGCTCTGGCCCGCCTCAAATCGTTTATGGGGGTAAATTTGGACCAGGAACTGCGGTTGACCCCTCTGGAGTTAGAATCCCCCGAACCCACCACCCTGAGCGACGAACAGCCTGAAATCTTGGAACGACGTCCGGATTTGCGAGCCCTGCGCTGGGCCGTGGAGGCTGCCAAAGCCAGAGTGGATCTGACCCGATCCGAGGGGTCGCCCATGCTGTCTCTCCAGAATCAGACCATCAATCGAAACGCCACCGGCCTCAGCCCCGGTACCCAAAATACCACCTCGCTGGTTCTTTCCATCCCACTCTTCGATGGGGGTGTGACCAAGAATCGGGCCCTGCAGGCCGAGCAGGTCGTCAAGCAACTGGAAGCCGATCTAGAGCAGCGAGAGCGGGATGTGGTGGTCGAGACCGCGGAGACCTATCGGCAACTTCAGGATCGCTGGCGCTCTATCGAGGTCTCCCAGGCCAACGTGCAGCAGGCCGACGAAGCCTTTCGGGTGGCCCAGCTCCGCTACGAAAACGGCATCTCCACCACCGTGGAACTGCTGGATTCCCAGGCCGCTCGCTCCCGAGCCAGGTTTGGCCTGGCCAAAGCTCAAGCCGACTATCAGCGGGCCTTCTGGGGCTGGCGACGGGCGGCAGCTCAGGAGTTCCCGGTGGAAGTCCCGTTGCCGGCGGAGATCCGGGACCGGTTGGACCGGGAACGCACCTGAATCGTTCATTGGTAAATTTAACTGCAGATTAACATTCCCGTGACGCCAACGTGCGAGGATTAAAAAAATCACTCGACTCAGGAATGTGTTATGCAGATCACCTCGACGCGTCAAAGACCGATCAAAGAGACGCCCTATCAAAAAATCAAGAATTCTAAAATTGGACGCTCGGTCCGGGACCATAAGGTGGGAGCTGGTGCCGCTTCGGTAGCGGCCTCGGCCGTGATCGCCGGGGGAGCTTTTCAGTCCGACACCTTTGCCCGGGTGGCCCGCTACGGGATCGTGCCGGCCGCCGGTACCGGTGTCGCAGTTTTGGGGGCAGCCGCCGTCCACGACGCGGTGGTCAACGATGTGGGAGAAAACAACGCCAAAGCCACCGCCAAGATAGCTCTGGGTACCGCCGCCGCGCTGGGTGGAACTCAGGTGGTGGGAATGGCCTTCGACCTACCGATCCTGGACCGGGCTTTCACGGGAGTCGTGTTTGACCACGGCCAGGCCCTGCTGGGAGGTGCTCTGCTGGCCGGTGCCGGGGCGGCGGGGAAAGCCGCGGTCTCCCAATTCGGGAAACTGAGCCAGGACGGCAGCAACAAGCCCGCGCACGCCGCCCTGGGCACCGGAGCGGCCGTGGGATCCGTGGCTGCAGGACTGGCGGGAGCCGAATTGGTGGGCCGCGACCTGGGCCTTCCGGTGCTCGACAGGGCGTTTACCGGCACCCTGGAGTTTCTAGCCGGATCTCCGGCCGCCGCCGTGGCGGGTGGAAGCCTGCTGGTTGGGGGAGCCGCGGTGGCGGCAACTCATGCCGGGAAGAATCTGATTTCCGGCAGCGGCAACGACTACGCCACCGCCGCTATGCTTTCAGGGGCGGCCGCAGCTGGACTGGGAGGGCTGGAACTTGCAGGCCACGGCCTGGGGCTGGAAGCCACCCGGGGGCTCTTCACCGGGCACGCCGGAGAGGTCGGTGGCCTGGCCCTTTCGGCCTTCGGTGGAGCCGTGGCAAGACACGCCGCCGGACACCTCCGGGAAAACGGTATCGGGCCTCTCAATTCTCTGGGATTGACGATAGGAGCGTCAGCGCTGGGAGCGGGGGCCGGGGTCGCGGCCTGGTCTTGGGGCGCTTCCGAGGCCTCGCGCCTGCTCTCCAACGGTACCACCGCGATAGCCGGTGCCGGTCTGGGGCTGAGCACCTACGCCTTTGGAAAGAAGGCGGTGGAATCAGCCCGCGCGGGCAAGCTCGCCACCGCCGCCTTTCACGGCACCGGTGCGGCGGCCAGCGCTGCCGGCAGCCTGTACGCCCTGGGCAGCGGACTCGGCATCCAGGCCCTGGAGCAAGCTGGAGACAGAGTGATCGACGTCACCGTTCGCCCCCTCGCCGAACACATCATCGGCCCTTCACTTGAGTTCCTTTTTAAAAATCCAGCCCTGGGTGGGCTGGGGCTGGCCATGGTGGTGGGGGGATTCGCCTACCACCAGTGGTCGAAGGATTAGAGGTCCCTAATCATGTTTTCCGGTATAGTCATCTTGTTGGGAACAGCAAGGAGACATCATGGGCGAATTCATCAACGGAGAATGGAAAGAGGGCTGGTACAAGAACGACGAGGAGGGCAAGTTCAAGCGCCCACCCACGACCTTTCGCAAGACCCTCGAGGAGTTTGAACCGGGCCGCTACCATCTTTACGTATCCTGGGCCTGCCCCTGGGCCCACCGAACCCTGATCGCCCGTTCCTTACTGGGTTTGACCGACCAGATCTCGGTCTCCTACGTGGATTGGTATCTCGACGACGGGGGCTGGCGTTTTCACCCCGAACACGAAGGTTCCACCAGGGACCACCTCTACGACTTCGACCGACTGCGCCACCTCTACAAGAAAGCCGACGAGCACTACACCGGGCGAGTGACCGTACCGATCCTGTGGGACATCAAAGAGAGCGCGATCATCAACAACGAGTCCAGGGAGATCCTGCGGAGCTTTACCACCCGCCTGCGGGATTGGCACCGGCCCGGAGCACCCGATCTCTGTCCGGCGGAACTAACAGACGAGATCGACCAGACCCTCGACGCCATCTACGAGCCGATCAACAACGGAGTCTACAAAGCCGGTTTTGCCACCAGCCAGCCAAGCTACGAGCAGGCCGTGGACACCCTCTTTGCCGCCCTCGATAGCTGGGAGCGCCGACTCGAAAGGCAAAAATTCTTGGTGGGAGACAGACTCACCGAGGCCGACATTTGCCTCTTCACCACCACCTTGCGATTCGATCCTGTTTACTTCGTCCATTTCAAGTGCTCGAAGCGAATGATCTGCCAGTATCCGAACCTGTCCGCTCATCTCGAGCGCGTCTACAACACCCCCGGGGTCAAGGAGACCTGCCACATGGACCACATCCGCAACCATTACTACCAGTCTCATAAAAAGGTCAATCCGAGCGGGGTTGTGGCCGCCGTGCCGCTGTCGGCGGGACCGCGGCTGTTCAGTCACCCTTAGGATCGGTCGGTTATAGCACCTCGGAAGCTCGCACCGGAAGGGTGAGGTGCGAATGTTCCGGGCGGAACTGCAGGTTCAGGCCATCCCCGCTCAGCGAAGCTCCTCGGAACTCCAATTTCACCGCTCCTAGCAGAGGTCGACCCTGAAACTCTGCCGGAATGGGGGGAAAGCGCCCAACCACGATTTCGTGCCCCGGAAAGCTGTCAATCAAAAACGGGTCGGTCTGCTGGACAAGCTCAAACTGTTGATCGCCGTCGAAGTCGAGGGAAAGCCGCAATATCAATTGTTGCCCTTCGTGAGTCCCCCCGTCGCACTCCAGGACAACCGTGGCCGAACCCTGGGTAACAAGGCCGTTGAGGGTCTCAGATTCCAGCGTTCGAATCTCCTCGGACGCCGGACTCAGAACAAATTGCTGGGGATGAGAGTGTTGCCGGGTGGCGATCCCCGTGTCGCTGAGATACAGCTTCCAGGTCTCGGCTCCACTGGTCGGGCCCAGCAGGTAGCTGGAATAAAAAAATGCCGCGCAAGCCGCCACCGAGCCCAGGATCCACCAGAGGCTTGAGACGTTTCGGGCCGATGCGGGTGTCGACACAATACGATTCTTTGTGGCCGCTTTTTCTGGCTCAGAAAGGCTTTCGGTCGGTAAGCTCTTTAGCCCCTGACTCCGGGCACGGTAAGACTCCAGGAGATGCCGGGCCGTCTCGGATTGCTGCAACTCCTGCTCCAGTTCGGCACGCTCCGAAGATGACAGTTGGTCATCCAGCAGCCCCGTCAGTAGCTCTTCCAGTCGCTCCCTATCCATGGGGGCCGTCCAACACCAGGCGCAGTGCTTCTCGGGCGCGAGCCAGCCGGGAGCGCACCGTACCCTTGGGGATCTCCAGGGCGTCGGCGATCTCCTGGTAATCCAAGCCTTCTATCTCCCGTAGGACCAACACCGTTCGGGCGTCGTCCGTCAACTCGGAGAGCGCTTCTTTCAACCTGAAAGTGGCTTCGGTCTGCTCAGCGATCTTCTCAGGTCCGGCATTGTCGTCAGGGATCGATTCTTTCCAGCCCGGTTTCTCATCCAACGGCAGTAAGGGCTTGTTCTTCAAGCCCCGATGACTGGATATGTTGGTAGTTACCACGATCCGTCTCAACCAGCTTCTCACCGACCCACCCCGAAACTTGGGCAGAAAACGATAGACTTTTAAGAACGATTCCTGATACAGGTCTTCGGCATCAGTGCGGCTCCTCGTAAGTCGGCAGGCCAAATTATAGACGTAATCAGCCTGCTCATCGTAGATTCTATCGAAGTCCTGGCGACTCACGACCGCTATGCGTTTACCCTTAGACTCAGGATCCCTCGTAAGGTAAGACGCCGGGAGTGGGAAGTTGGTTCCTCGCCGTCGCTTCCCCGCACAGGTAATTCTCGTTCCAGCTATAAAATTCACCGGGTGCAAGTCTCAGTGAAGAAAACCTCCCCCGGTGAACGGGTGCTGACCGTGACCGTGCCCGCCGAGCGGGTGGAGGCGGCCTACCAACAGGCCTTCAACGATCGGCGCAAAGGGCTCAAGCTCAAAGGCTTTCGCAAGGGCAACGTGCCTCTCAAGATCGCCGAGAAGCACATCAGGGACTCCCATCTGGTACAGCAGGTGGTCAACTTGCTGGTGCCCTCAGCTTATCGAGAAGCGGTTTCCCGGGAAGAACTCCAACCCCTGGGTAAGCCGGAGTGGAAGCTCAAGCAGTCCGAGCGAGGAGGCGACCTGGTTTTCGAGGCCACCATTCAGGTCATGCCGCTACTCGAGCTCGACGGGTACAAGGGGCAAAGCTTTGTCAAGCCGGCCGTGGTAATCAGTGATGAGCAAGTCGAAGAGATCCTTGAACGTCGGCGCCAGGGAGTAGCTCGCAATCTCGACCCCCAGGCCCCGATCAAAGATCACGATCTGCCCCATCTGGACGATGCCTTCGCCCGGGAGCACTGCAACGCCGAAAGTCTGGTCAAACTGCGCGAACGAATACGCCGCAACCTGGAAAGCCAGGGCAAGACCCGGATAGAGGAAGAGATCGTCAACCAGATCGTGAGCGGGTTGGCCTCCGGGATCGACCTGGGAGTGGTCCCGCCTCAACTGCAGGAGGGCCACGCCAGGCTGGCCCTGCGCAACCAAACCCTGTCCCTGGAGCGGCAGGGGCAGTCCCTGGAACAATGGCTGGCCGGTCGCGGGATCTCCATGGAGCACTTCAGCGAGGAATTGAACCTCACCGGCCTGGTGGAAGCCAGGTTGGAGATACTCTATCGCAGCCTGGCTGCTATTCTTGAACTCTCGGTGAGCAACAAAGAAGTGGATGAGGCGATCATCAACCAGGCCCGGGAGAATCGAACCTCAGCCAGGGACTTGAAGCGCAAGCTGATCGAGGAAGATGCTTACAAGCTGCTGGCCTATCGCTTGCTCATAGCCAAAATCCGCATGCGTTTGTTGAAATTGGCCGAAGTGAAGTTCGTGACCGATGAAACCAAGCCGAAGGCGGCCTCCAAGAAGCCGAAAAAGGCTGCTAAAAAGAAAAAAGCCGGAAAAAAGAAGGCCGGGGCGAAGAAAAGCAAGAGAAGCTCCAAAGCTAAGAGATAGATTTTCTTGCTTAAAGAGAATTGCTATCCCGGCTCGAATTTCGTATACTAAAACCCTGAGAAACGGAGAACGCTAATGAGTCAGAAAAAACCCCGAGGAATCGCCTTCTACGTCAAAGTCATGTTGGGCCTGGTCTGCGCCCTGATTGGACTGAAAGTCTTCATCGCAGTAGCCGGTGCCCTGGCAGTTGGGGCTACCCTCTTCAGTGTGGCTGCCTGGGGCCTGGGAATCCTGGCTGTGGGCGGCGGACTTCTTTACCTGGGCACGAAGCTGAAGAGTTCGCCAAAACGGTAGATCGAAAAATTACCGAGTTTCCCGCAGCTTTTCCCTATAGAACGCGCACTTATACAAACAGCTTCAGTATAAAAAATTTTTGCTCATTTTCTCAAGGAATTCTGGGCGAACCCGCAAACTAGTTCAATATAATCATTTTGCTTCGAGGAGTCTTATTAAAATGGACTGGTATCTAAAAGTTCTGAAACAACACTACGCTGATTTCAATGGGCGCGCTAGGCGCCAAGAATACTGGATGTTCTTTCTCTTTAACCTCATCATCAGCGTTGTGCTTGGGTTCAGTGGCGGCATGCTCGTTGGTATGACAGGAGTGGAGACATTCGGCCTACTCCCTATGCTTTATAGCCTTGCCGTGATCATTCCCGGGATCGCTTTAACAGTACGACGACTCCATGACACTGGGAAGAGCGGATGGTTCATGCTGGTGTCCTTCATCCCCCTGATCGGTCCGCTGATCATGCTCTACTTCATGGTCGTGGACAGCCAACCCGGCAACAACGAGTACGGCCCCAACCCCAAGGGCGCCTAACCGCCGGCCAAAAAACCGAAAACGCCCCCGGGTTTCTCGGGGGCTTTTTTTTTATCTGGGGCGGGTGTGAACCGCGTTCAAAGCTGCCAGCACGTGGGTGGCCCCCACCCGTTTGTCCAACTCGGTCAGATACTGCATCAGGGTCCCGAGTTCTCCGTCGTCCAACCAGACCCCGTGCTCCATGCACTCGTCCAATACGATAGGGCAGGTCAGGGAGTAGGTGTAGCGGCTCATCTGCCGAGCGCATTCGGGGCAGCAGATCGGCTCATCCAGGTCCACTTTGGCCAGTTGGTCGGGCACCAGACTCTCTTTCAGCGGTGTTTCTTTTAGCTCGCTGAAACTATGATCGGTCACCTCGGCCAGGGCTTCATCGGGGTACCAGGTACCTTCGCAGTTACCGCAGGCCAGGACTTCCGCCGATTCGATGGTGACCGGCACCAGCTCAGTGGAACAGCGAGGGCAGTTCATACGACCCGGCGCTTGTTGGGGTTGCGGCCCCGGCCTGCGTCCACGATGCGATAGGTGGTGACCACCCCGCCCTTGCGCACCCGGGTGGTGGCTTTGACCTTGATGCCGGCCTTGATCGGGCTTCCCGTGGTTCCCCGGATCAAAACCGCGTCGGATCCGCGTTCACGGCGCCCCACCCGACCCATCAACTGCTCCAGTTCAGCCTCTCCGAAGTGATCAGCGTCGGTCACCAGGACCATATCGGCCATGGGGATATCCAAACCCGATCCCACCAGGTTGGTGGCTACCAGGATGGCCGGCTTGGAGTCGCGGAACTGCTTCATCATGGTGATGCGGTCTTCGCTGGACTTTTTCTTGCCCCGCATTCGGCGGCTATGCTCCTTGGAGTCGGCCATGTCGCCGTGGAGGATCGAAACCGGAACGTTGAAGCGGTCTTCCACGTACTGCGCGATCACCGGCACCCGGGCCCGGGTCTTGGAGATGACAAACACCCTGCTGCCTTCGTCGAGATGCCGTTGCAGCACATCCTTACCCATATCGATCTGGGAAAAGATATTCTCGTTCCAGGTGGCCCGAACTTCATGAACCTCGGTATCCGGGGAGTCGAAAGGCATCTGCTTCATCTCGAACATTTTGTCGAAGGCCTTTTCGGCTTTGAGGAATCTTTCCACAGCCGAAGGGGTGGCGGTGGTGTAGAGTACGGGGGTTTTCAGGCCCCTCAGGTGCTGGAGGTCCTCTTCCTCATCGAAGGCGTTTACGTCGTCCACCACGATGAGAGCGGCTGATTCCAGGGTCTTTCGATATTTGCGGTGCTGGAGCAGCATGGCGCTTCCCACCACAAATCGGACTTCACCTTTCTCCACTTGCTCCATGATGGTGCTGCGCTGGCGGGGAGGTATCCCCCCGTGAAGCTGCGCCACCTCGAGCTCGGTGCCTTCCAGGCGAGCCTCGAAGTAGTCCGCCTGCTGGCGGGCCAGGTCTCGAGTGGGGATCAGGGCGATCACCACGTTGCCCTTCTCCACGGCCTGTTGAATGCTGACTCGGAAGAACACCTCTGTTTTGCCGGCCCCGGTAGGAGCCTTCAACAGGAACCGGTCGGTTCGCTTGGCTTTGTCGATGTTGTTGTCCAGCCACTCGATCGCGTCTTTTTGATCATCGGTGAGGCTGAATTTTTCCCCCGGACGAACCAGTTCGTTGCGTTCGGCCACGGCCTGGCTGTTTTCGTCAATTTTTTTCCAAAGTATTGATGTTTTCATAATTGCGCCGGATTCTATCACCACGGGCTTCCTGCTGTCAAAGCCTGTTGACCGAATAGGGCAGGGGTGGTATACGCCAGAGATGGGATCGGTTCTCAAAATTCATCGTTGGGGTGAGCGCGGCACCCCCGTGGTGGCCCTCCACTGCTCAGGTCTCTCGGGCCTCCAATGGCGCAGGATCGGCGAAGCCGCTTCGGCTCACCACCAGATCATGGCGCCCGATTTCCTGGGCTATGGCGGCAGCCCGCCCTCACCCAACGGACTCGACTTTCGCTACACCGAAGACCTGGAACAGATTCTAGCTTTTTTGGACAGCCTCCCCACTCCCTATCTTTTGCTGGGGCACTCCTACGGCGGCTTCATCGCCCTGAAATGTGCGGTGGCACGGCCTGAACGCACCCTGGGGATGTGCCTTTACGAACCGGTCATGTGGGGCGGATTGGCAAGCTTTCGAGGGGTCAAGATCGAAGAGGTCATTAAGCGCTTCGACCCGGAGATGGTCTTACTCGACAAGAGCAGAGCAGGCACCGAAGCCTACCTCCACCGGTTCATCGACTACTGGAACGGAGATGGTTTTTGGGCTGCCATGACCGAGGTCCAACGACGACCGGTGATCCTGGGGGCGGAGAAGATCGCAGCCGAGGTCTACGAAGTCCTCAAGGATGAAACGCCCCACACCGAATATCTGTCGATCAACTGCCCTTTCCATCTCCTCCACGGCACGGTTTCTCCTCCGGAGGTCCTGGCGGTCAAAGATATTTTGCAGGAACTCCTACCCCACCTGACCACCGCCTGCATCCCCGGAGGGCACATGAATCCGATCCGCAACCCCATCCCGGTCAATGCCCATTTTCAACTTTTCTTACAAAAATGGCGGGAAAACCGGCTGTCGAGTCAAAGCCGACCGCACCACCATTAATTTGTTAGGACGTCACTATGAATGTACGGTACCTAGGCCATTCGTGCTTCCTGGTCTCTTCGAGCAAGGGGAGTTCAGTGGTCATCGACCCTTACAGCCAGCGCATCCCCTACACGCTACCCCAGGTAGAGCCCGATGTAGTCATGGTCTCTCACGAGCACCACGATCACAACGCCTACTATCGGTTTGAAAACAACCCCATGTTGGTCAAGCGTTCGCACGGGTTTGCCTCGGAGACCGAGCTCAACATCCCCCGGACCGGAGAGACCCTTAAATTTGTCGGCATGCCCTGCTTTCATGACGATCAAGAAGGACGCCGCCGAGGCCCCAACACGATCTGGCACTGGTTTTGGGAGGGCGTGCACTTCGCCCACTTCGGAGACATCGGCCACCTTCTCACCGACGAGCAACTGGGCACGCTGGGCAAAGTCGACGTGGTGTTCATCCCGGTTGGAGGCAAGGAGACCCTGGAACCTTCCCAGGCGGCCCTTCTGATCAACCAGCTCAACCCCCGCATCGTCTTTCCCATGCATTACAAGACCGATGAACTCGGGGAAGGGCCGCTTTGCGAGCACCCACTCTCTGCCTTCATAGACAAGATGAGCAACGTGGAAGACGCTGCCACCACTGCCGTAGAGGTGGAACTGGCCCGCCTTCCCGCCAACACGAAAGTCGTCTGTTTAAGACATGGGTAACGAAAAGCAAGTCCGCTACATTTTCGTGACCGGTGGGGTGGTCAGTTCCCTGGGCAAGGGGATCGTGGCCGCCTCCCTGGGCACCTTACTCAAGAACCGTGGCTTCAGCGTGACGGTGCAAAAGCTCGACCCGTACATTAACGTGGACGCCGGTACCATGAATCCGTATCAGCACGGTGAAGTTTACGTGACCGACGACGGAGCCGAGACGGATCTGGACCTGGGGCACTACGAGCGCTACGTAGACGTCTCCCTGACCGCCGACAACAACGTGACCACCGGCAAAGTCTATGGCGACGTGATCAAGAAAGAGCGCCGGGGCGACTACCTGGGCGACACGGTGCGCGTGATCCCTCACATCACCGATCAGATCAAGGCCAAAATCCGAGCCGTTTCCCGCCAGGGCAACAACGACGTGGCCATCGTGGAAGTGGGAGGCACGGTGGGCGACATCGAAGGCCTCCCCTTCCTGGAAGCTATCCGCCAAGTCAAGTTCGATGTGGAGCCCGGGCACGCTCTCTACGTCCACGTGACCCTGGTACCCCACCTGGGGGCCGCGGGTGAGCTCAAGACCAAGCCCACCCAGCACTCGGTGAAAGAACTGCGGTCCATCGGCATACAGCCCGACGTGATCGTGTGCCGCACCGAACACGAACTGGGTGAAGAGCACCTCAAGAAGATCGCCCTCTACAGCGACGTCAAGAAAGATGCGGTGTTCGCCTGCCAGGACGTGCCCAGCATCTACCAGGTTCCACTGGCTCTAGAGAGTCAAGGGATGGCCAATTACGTGCTGGAGAAGCTGGGCCTCCCCACCCCCGGCGTCGATCTCTCGGCCTGGGAACAGATCGTGGGCAAGATGACCTCTCCCGAGCGCACCGTAAAGGTGGCTCTGGTGGGCAAGTACGTGGAGATCAAGGACGCTTACCTGTCCATTGCCGAATCCCTGGAACACGCCGGGATCGCCAACGACGTGAAGGTCGACATCGAGCGCATCGACTCTTCCCAGGTCACCCGCAAGACCAGCAAGAGATTATTGGAAGACGCCGACGGGATCCTGGTCCCAGGCGGCTTCGGAGCCCGAGGGCACGAAGGAAAACTGGAGGCCATCCGATTCGCCCGGACCCACAAGGTACCGTATTTTGGGATCTGCTACGGGCTTCAATGGGCCGTGGTGGAGTTTGCCCGCAACGTGGCCGGTTGGGAGCAGGCTCACTCCACCGAAGTAGAGCCTGCGACCGAACGACCGGTGATCACCCACATGCCGGATCAACGGAGCCTGGAGCAGATGGGTGGCAGCATGCGCCTGGGGGCCTTTCGCTGCGAACTCAAGAAAGGTACGAAGGCCTACCAGGCTTACGGAAAGGAGACCATTCAGGAGCGCCACCGGCATCGCTATGAAGTGAGCAACGTCTATCGGGACGAACTCGTGGAGCACGGGCTGATCGTGAGCGGGCTGAACCCGGAGCGAAATCTGGTGGAGGTCGTTGAGTTACCGGACCATCCCTGGTTTGTGGCCTGCCAGTACCACCCTGAGTTTCTCTCTCGCCCTTATCGTGCCCACCCTTTGTTCCGAGAATTCATCGGGGCCGCCAGGGCTTTGAACATCGAGCGCAGCAGCTCGAAGGAACAGGAACTTGCTCCGCACTAGAAGGGCCAGTTACCTGGTTTTATTGGTGATGCTCCTGGTTCCGAGTTCGGCCCGGGAGCTTTCCTGCCTACTCCAGGGTGGGCTCATCGATCTTCGCTACGGCCAGGCCTCCATCGACGTCGGAGGAACCGGCGTGTTGCTGCAGTGGGATGAGCAAACCATCTTTACCCTCGATGGCTCAGCCCGGTCCGCCGAGGAACTCACCTCGGCCCTGGAAGACGGCACCCCCCTCAAAGTGGTTGCCTCCTATCAGGCAAAGAGCGGCCTGGTCTCCCGCTGCGACGCCTTCAGTCCAGCACCCATGCCGGCCGTCTCTCTAGAACTGACCCCCTGGATTCCTGTACTCAAGCCGGGGCAGAAGTTGGAAGTCGTGATCGAACGGCCGGAAGCCGAGCGCGCGGGTTTGACCTCTCCGATCCTTCGGATCCCCGGGCAGACGGAGGGCTCTAAATTCCGGAGCCGCCCCGATGGGCGTTTCCAGACCAGTCTGGTAGTGGGCGAATGGGATCTCCGGGAAGTACCGCTTCTCGTACAGGAAGGCCGGAGGACACTCCGGGGCAAGCGGATCTCGGTCTCCGCCGGCAGGCCCCGGATCGGCGAGACAGGCCCGACCGTCGCCTCGGATCATCTGGATCTCATTCCCGGTTGGTTCACCCTGGAGGGCAGCTCGCTGTTCCTGGACCCCGGTTCGGTCCGGCTCCAGGTCTCCGGCGGAGCGGAGGTGGTGCAGGTCTTTCCTCGCCGGGATCGGGTCGATTTCACCTTGAGGGTCGTGGGTCCGGGTAACTATCAGGTCCAGGCTAGCATCTCGGACCAGCTCGGGCGTAGCGCAGAAAAGAGTTGGTCTTTTACCGTCCGTCCGTAGCCATGAACAGTGACTTGCTCCGAGATATCATCGACGCCGTGGCCGACCCGATTTTCGTAAAAGATGAGAATCACCGATGGATCTTGCTCAACGAAGCCGCCTGTCGTTACATTGGGCATTCTCGGGAAGAACTGATCGGAAAATCCGATTTTGACATCTTCCCGGAAGAAGAAGCCCTGGTCTTTTGGGCCAAGGACGATGAAGTCTTTCGCAGCGGCAAGACCATGGAAAACGAAGAGCGCTTCACCGGGGCAGGTGGCGACACCCGAATCATCTCCACCAAGAAGTCGGTCTTCGTGACCGAAAGCGGAGAAAAGATCCTGGTGGGGGTTGTCCGCGATCTCACTCGACTCAAGCGTACCGAGCAGGAACTGAGAGAAGCCCACGACCTGGCCCAGGAAGCGAGCGTGGCCAAGAGCCGTTTTTTGGCCAACGCCAGCCACGAACTTCGCACCCCTCTCAACGGGATCGTGGGCATCGCCGAACTGCTGCAGGATCGACCGTGGGACGATGAAGTTCAGGAATTGTTGGACGTCTTGAAAGATTCCGCCGGCAACCTGCTGGCCCTGGTCAACGACCTGCTGGACTTTAGCGCGGTCGATTCGGGACGCGTCTCTCTCACCAGAGCTTTATTCTCGCCCGCCTCTCTGATGAGATCTCTCTCTACTTTTTTCGAGCACCAGGCCCGCAAAAAGGGGCTGACCCTGCACACCACGATCGCCGACGACCTACCCGAATTTACCATGGGCGACGAGAACCGCCTGCGCCAGGTGCTGGTCAATCTGGCATCCAACGCGGTGAAATTCACACCCTCGGGAGGACGGATCGAAATGTCCTGCCGTGCAGGTCCGGACCATCGAACCCTGGAGTTTGCGATCCAGGACAACGGCATCGGGATCCCCCGCGACAAGCTGGACCTGATCTTTTTCCCTTTTTTCAAAGCTCGTGAAACCGACCAGGGCACGGGTTTGGGCCTGGCCATCTGTCGACAACTCATGGAACTCATGGACGGTACCATCGAACTGGAAATGGCAAATCCGGGATGCACGGCGTTGGTCACACTCCCCTTCTCCCCGGAGGAGGCTTCCCCTCAGAAAGCTTCCCCCGACAGGTCTGAGATTCGGACCTTTCCCGGCTTGAGAGTGCTGGTCGTGGAAGATGATCCGGTCAGCCAGAGGGTGGCCACCCTGACCCTGAAAAGGCTGGAATGCGCGGTGACGGTAGCGGCTGACGGAGTGGCCGCCCTGGCCGAGTTGGAGGGTACTCCTTTCGATCTCATCTTGATGGACTGCCGGATGCCAAACTTGGACGGATACGAAACCGCCCGCCGCATTCGAAAAAAAGAAGACGTGGGGAGCAGAGTACCGATTATCGCTCTGACCGCCCACGCCTTTGAAGAAGACCGGGAGAAATGCCTGGCCGCGGGGATGGACTACTGGCTCACCAAGCCTCTGCGAAGAGAACTACTAGCCAAAGCCATCCTACAAGTCCAGGCTCACTCCCGATAACCTAGCAAAGTCGCAAATTGGGGATATTCGGATCTCAGGTCAGGAGCCAACCGAAAGCCCGAAGCGGCACAGGCCAGAGCTTTGTCGTCCTGGGAGCGCTGGGCGTAGAGCTCCGCCGCCTTGAGAAAGGAGCGCGCAGCTTCTTCCAACTGCCGATCCAGTTCCAGGATCTCACCCAGAGTCTCCCAGTACGGAGGGCGATCAGGCGCCATAGAGAGGGCCTTTCGAACCTGCGAGTGGGCGTGCAGCAGAGAGCCTTGCTTAAAGAGCTTGACCCCTTTGAGGTAGTGCTTGTAGGCCTGAGCATATTGGCCGGAAAGCTCCCGAGACTGGTCCGGCGCGGAGCCTGCCGCGTAGATCCCGATCAAGTTGGTCAGTCGGCGGCCTGGGCGGGTGATGGTGGAACCGGCGTGGTACAGAGCGGTGGAACTTCCCCCGTCCAGATTCACGGCATCCACGGCGCCCAGATCCTGGAAGATTCGGGCCAGTCCGTGTAGGGTCACGGGCTGTCGGGTGGTCAGTAGCAACAGCTTGTTTTCAGGGGTCACCCCCATAGCGGCGCGAATTCTCGCACCGTACAGGCCGGGATCGCGAAACCCTTCGCTGCTGGGGGCGATGATCGCCTGCCCGTCAGTGAGTAGAGTGGGGCCTGCGGAGATGGCAAACTTGGTACCGGTCCAGTCGATGTGACGCCCCATTTTACCCTCTAAGGATCGTACGCTGGCCTTGCGGTCTTCCCCGATGGTCATCACGCTCCCCACCGAGCCTTCGGTCATGAGTCGCCCGTTGGAGACCACGTTGCCCACGGTGATGGCGGTAGCGGGATCAAAAAAAGTGCCGGTGATGGCCGCGTAAGGCCCCTCCCCCTGGTTGATCAGCCCCTGAAAAGAGACCGCCTCCCCGGCCGGAGCGACGATCGGCCGGATATCGATCTCCTGGGAGTTCAGATCGACGGTGATAAGGTTGATGGCGATCCCCTGGACGGTGCGGTTGGAAAAATTGACGGGCTCGTTTTGAGCTAGAGCAAACGACGACAAAAGCAGAAAAATGGCTACAAGCTGTTTCATAATGAACAATTTTCCCATGAAAATTGAAAATCCTTCAAAAATATCTATGGGCGTTCAACTCTAAAAACAGACAAAAACAAAACAACATCCCACTTTGTCATGATTCAGCCGAAGGATCGCATGCTCCTCCATGCGAGGTGGCCCGGCGAAAGTCCCGAAAACCACTTCATGACTCAAGCCAATGAAGCCGACGTGATCGTCGTGGGAGCCGGTCTGGCCGGTCTTGTCACCGCTTGTGAACTGACCCGGGCGGGAAGGTCCGTACTGCTGCTCGACCAGGAGGGAGAGCAAAGTCTGGGCGGGCAGGCCTTCTGGTCCTTCGGTGGACTATTCTTCGTGGACTCACCCGAACAAAGACGAATGCGGATCCGAGATTCCAGAGAGCTTGCTCTGGAAGATTGGATGGGAACCGCGGGCTTCGACCGCCCGGAAGACAACTGGCCCAAGAGGTGGGCCGAGGCTTACCTCGATTTTGCCGCCGGTGAAAAACGGTCCTGGCTGTACGAGCTAGGCATGAGGTTCTTCCCCATCGTCGGTTGGGCCGAACGTGGCGGCGCCTCCGCCCAGGGTCCGGGGAATTCGGTCCCTCGCTTTCACGTGACCTGGGGCACCGGGCCGGGTGTGATAGAGCCGTTTGTGGCCCGGGTGAGAAAAGCCGCCGACAATGGGCTCCTTCACTTCAAGTTTCGCCACCAGGTCAAGGAGTTGATCGGCGAGGGGGGCCGGATCGTGGGCGTTTCCGGGGTGATGTTGGCGCCGACTGAAGGGGGGCGAGGAACTCCCAGCACCCGAGAGGTGAACGGAGACTTCCAGTTACGCGCCCAGGCCGTGGTGATAGCGTCCGGCGGAATGGGAGCCAATCTGGAGTTGGTCAAGAAGCACTGGCCCCAACGGCTGGGCAAACCGCCTCATCGCATGGTCAAGGGGGTGCCTGACTACGTGGACGGTCGGATGCTGGAAGCCGCCGAGAGGGCCGGAGCGGCCTGGATCAACCGAGATCGCATGTGGCACTACTGCGAGGGAATCAAGAACTGGAGCCCCATCTGGTCCGATCACGGCATCCGGATCCTTCCCGGTCCCTCTTCTCTCTGGCTAGATGCCGAAGGCAACCGGTTCCCTCATCCCTATTCGCCTGGTTTCGATACCCTCGGCACCCTGGAACAGATCCTCAAGACCGGCTACGACTATTCCTGGTTCATTCTCAATCAACGGATCATCGAAAAGGAGTTCGCTCTTTCCGGCTCTGAACAAAACCCCGATCTCACCAACAGATCGGTCCTGGGTGTTTTGGGTCGCATCCGTCCAGGCGCCCCCGGTCCGGTGGAGGCTTTCAAACAACAGGGCGAAGACTTCATCGTGGAGGCCGAACTGCCGCGGCTGGTGGAGCGCATGAACCAGCTCACCGAGCAGCCTTTGTTGAATCTCTCTCGGATCGAACATATCATCAGTGTCCGGGATCTGCAGATCGACAACCCATTTTGCAAAGACGGGCAAATCACCGCGTTACGTTCAGCCCGGTCGTTCTGGGGCGATCGGCTCCTGCGCACCGTCAAGCCTCACCGGCTCCTGGACCCGGCGGCCGGTCCGTTGATCGCGGTGCGACTACATCTTCTGACCCGAAAATCTCTCGGAGGAGTGCACACCGATCTGAAGGCCCAAGCGCTCAACGAGCGGGGTGAGACCATCCCGGGCCTCTACGCGGTGGGAGAAGCAGCAGGCTTCGGTGGTGGTGGAATGCACGGTTACCGAGCCCTGGAAGGGACCTTCCTAGGGGGATGCATCTTTAGCGGGCGACAAGCCGGGCGGGCTATTGCCGGTGCCCTCTAGAACACTGGTTTATGGAGCCGGCGCCATCGGCGGATACCTCGGTGGTACGTTGCTCGCCGCAGGACTTGACGTGACCCTCCTGGGGCGAGAGTCGGTCGGAGCGGCCTATCGCCGGGACGGCTTGAAACTCACCGATTACCAGGGTCGAGTAACTCGACTGGACGGAGCGCAGATCCCTTTTCTCTCCTCTCTCGAAGAGCTTGAGGAGATCCCGAAGGTGGTCCTACTGACCGTGAAATGTACGGCAGTGGAAGAGGCCATCAAGGAACTCTCCAGGCTGGTCACAGAATCGACTCTGGTTGTCTGCTGTCAAAATGGGATCGGCACCGATGCATTAGTGGCACGCAGCTTGAAAGCCAAAACCGTTGCAGCCATCGTAGGCTTCAACGTCATCTGGTTGGACGGCCCTCGTCTCCATCGTGGTACCGATGGGGCTTTACTCCTTCAACCGCATCCAGCCCTCGCTCCGCTCCTATCGGCCTGGCAGTCGATGGGTCTACCGGTCGAGACCCGGACCGATTTCACCGAAGTTTCCTGGGGCAAGCTGCTGCTCAATCTCAACAACGCGATCAATGCTCTGGCCGGAGTGCCACTGCTCCAAGAACTCTCCGACCGCGACTACCGCAGAGTTCTCTCTGCCTGTATGCGCGAACTGCTGGCCGCTCTGAAAAGGACCGGTATCAAGCCTGCCAAACTCACCAAGGTGCCTCCGTTCCTGGTGCCCTGGCTTCTTCGACTGCCCGATTGGCTCTTCAAGTTGGTGGCTGGACAAATGCTAAGAATCGATCCGCTGGCTCGTTCCTCCATGGCAGACGACCTGGAGAAAGGCCGTCCCACCGAGATCGAGTTCCTGAATCAGGCTGTTGTCGAACTGGCTCGAGGGTGCGGACTCGGCGCCCCCGCCAACGAACAGATCGTGTCCCTGGTCCGGGAAGCGGAGCGCAACAAGAAGGGAAGTCCGAACATGAGCAGTTCGGCCATGCTGTCCCGAATTTTAGGGCAAATCTCACGTTGACAGCCCCCGGCTGTCTCATTATACTACGCATCTGTGCAAACCGAGCCGACCCGCGCCGCACCATCGTCGCAGGT
Source organism: Vulcanimicrobiota bacterium (assembly GCA_041676625.1). Taxonomy (GTDB): domain Bacteria; phylum Vulcanimicrobiota; class Xenobia; order Xenobiales; family JADMJV01; genus JAEXNA01. Next base: position 46,010 of record JBAYRN010000011.1, on the reverse strand, counting down.
TAGCTGAAAGAGGCGGCCCCCGTGTACGTACGCATCAACGAGATCCAGCAAGGTGCCGGAAAGTGGATGGACTACGAAACCGAGGAGGAGCTCAGGTGCTCCGATCTGGAAATCGTGGGTCCCGTCTCGGTCGATCTGAAGCTGACCAATGCTGAGACCAGAATTCTGGTTCAAGGCAAGGCCTCGGCGGAAGTCAAAGCGGTTTGCGCCCGGTGCAATGAAGACTTTCTTTTGCCTCTCGAGATTGAGGTGGAGGAAAACTTCGTGCCCGAACATAGTCCAGAAGCCGACGTTTCAGGGCTGGACACCTTCGAGGTCTTGACCTACAAGGAGGATCGTCTGCCCCTGAACGAAATGCTGAGGCAAAATTTTCTGGCAGCTGTGCCCATGCAGCCCATCTGCCGGGGAGGCGAGTGCCAGGGGATGTGCGACCAGTGCGGTTGCGACCTGAACACCGGCTCCTGTCATTGCAAAGAAAAAGACATAGACCCTCGCTGGGCTGCCCTCGGCGAGCTAAAAAGGAAAGACTCAAAACCGAGTCTTAACTAGGAGGACCACGAAAGATGGCTGAACCTAAATACAAACTATCGCGTTCTAGGACCAGAAAGAGGCGCTCTCACCTCGCCTTGACAGCGCCCAATGTGATTCCTTGTAAGAATTGCTCTGCGCCTACGCTACCCCACACGGTGTGCCGCTCTTGCTACACCTATCGCGATCGGCAGATTTGGTCTCAACAAGAAGACGAAGAGTAGCGATTTCTAGATGAAGCCTGTCGGCATTCTAGCTGCTTCCCATTACGTTCCCGAGCGGGTTCTGACCAACAAGGAGCTCGAGGAAAAGCTAGATACCACCGACGAGTGGATCCGCTCTCGCACCGGCATTCATGAGCGACGGGTCGCCTCGGACAACGAGACGACAGCCAGCCTCGGCACCGTCGCTGCTTTGCGTGTTCTGGAAAAAGCTGGTTGTGCAGCCGAGGAGTTGGACCTCATCATCGTTGCCACCATGACGCCCGACAGCATCCTGCCTGCCATCTCCTGCCGGGTCCAGGCTGAACTGGGAGCCAAGAACGCCGGTGCTTTCGATGTCTCGATCGCCTGCTCGGGCTTTACTTACGCCCTGGCTTTAGGATGCGGCTACGTGGCTTGCGGCCTGGCCCGCAAGGTGTTGGTGGTGGGAGCCGACGTGATGAGCAGGGTCATGAACTGGAACGACCGCGGCACCTGTGTGCTCTTCGGAGACGGAGCGGGGGCGGTGCTCCTCGGCGAGGTCCAGGAGGGCTACGGCCTGCTGGCTCAGGAGCTCGGCTCCGATGGGCAGGGGGCCGAGCACCTGCGGATCCCGGCGGGAGCCGGGGCACACCCCGTGGGCGAAGACGGATTGGTGCCCCAGGACTTCACCCTCCAGATGAACGGTCGCGAGGTCTTCCGTTTCGCCGTTCAGGTCATGGGAAACGCCGCCGTGCGGGCCGCCGAAAAAGCCGGCATCCGACCCGACGAAATCGATCTCTTTATCCCTCACCAGGCCAACAGTCGCATCATCGAAGCTGCGGCCAAGCGCCTGGACCTGAGCGATGAAAAGGTGTTCGTCAACCTCCAACGCTACGGCAACACCTCCTGCGCCTCCATCCCGTTAGCACTGTCGGAAGCTCTGGAAGAAGGCCGGATCCGAGAGGGTTCAAAGGTTGTCCTGGTCGGTTTCGGCGGAGGGTTGGCCTGGGGCGCCCTGGTCTTTCGTTGGGGAGGAGTCTCCAGTTCCGATGCAAAGGCTGGAGCCGCATGAGTAAAAACATTCTTGAAGGGCAAAACGCCCTGGTAACCGGGGCCGGTCGGGGTATCGGCCGAGCCATCGCCCAGCATCTGGCCGAACAGGGAGCCCACGTCTACCTGGTAGCTCGCTCCCAGGAGCAACTGGACTCGGCGGTCCAGGAGATCCAGCAGGCCGGTCACCAGGCCACCGCCTGGGCAGCAGACCTGTCCGATCCTCAGCAGGCCGAAAAGGTCGCCGCCGACTTCGCTGCTACCGGCCCGTCTATTCTTGTCAACAACGCCGGGATGACCCGGGACAACGTGCTGCTGCGCATGAAAGACGAGCACTGGGACGAGGTTCTTAATCTCAACCTGCGGGCGGCTTTTCTATTGACCCGAACCGTCTCCAAGAGCATGCTAAAAGCCCGCTACGGACGCATCATCAACATCACTTCGGTGATCGGGATCCGGGGCAACGCCGGCCAATCGAATTACGCCGCCAGTAAAGCCGGGCTGATCGGGTTTACAAGATCGCTGGCCAGGGAATTAGGAGCCAGAAACATCACCGTGAACGCGGTAGCCCCCGGCTACATCGAGACGGACATGACCGACTCCCTTCCAGACAAAGTCAAGGAAGGCATCCTCGGTCAGGTTCCGCTGGGTCGAATGGGGCTACCGAAAGACATCGCCAGGGCGGTGGGCTTCTTGGCTCACCCCGAAAGCGATTACATTACAGGGCAGGTTTTGAACGTTGACGGTGGAATGCTGTGAGCCCTCGGAGGAAATTATGTCTGACATTGAAGAACGCATAAAGAAGATCATCGTCGAACAGCTCAACGTAGAGGAAGAGCAAGTGACCCCCACTGCTCACTTCGTTGAGGACTTGGGAGCCGACTCTCTGGACAATGTGGAGATGGTGATGGCTTTCGAAACCGAGTTCGAGATCGAGATCCCGGACGAGGACACGGAAAAGATTACCAATATGAAAGAAGCAGTCGCGTACGTTGAAAAACGTGCCGTCGAGACCGCGTCGTAACATCTTTCCATACCCCACGAAAAAGGCCCCGATATTCGGAGCCTTTTTTCATTTGAGTAGAGAACTGTACCAGCGCGTTAAGACTCTTCCGGGTCGGCCTTGCCATCGGACACGATATTGAAGCTTGAAACCAGATTGCGGAACTGGCCGATCTCGGCGTCATAATCCTGAGCCGGGAGCAAGATCGACAGGCTGTAGTGCTTGCCGTCTTTGGTGAAGTGAACTTGCTCACCCTTCTGCAACCGCTCCCCTTCCCCGACTTCAAAGACCATGCGAAAAGCGTTGACGCCCAGGACCTTGATGTACTCTTCTTTGGTGCGCTTACCTTCGCGCTTCTCTACCGAGAGGGCAATCTGATTGAGCATCTCCTGATCGTTTTCGAGTTCGACGAACTCGCCCTTCTCGTTCTGCTGCTGCCCCAGTACTCCCACTGCGATCAATCCGTCTTTGCCGGGCCGCCTAAAGGTGATTCCGAGAACCGTTTCGGCCGGGATCGGATCCCCCAACTCCCCGACGTCCTCACCCAGGGTCTGAACCTTCTCTTCCCAGGGGGAAGTAGGAGTGGCGAAAGCGATACTGCCATCCAACATCTGGTAGGTCTTGACGGGGCCTGCCCCGGCACTGGGAGAACCCTGGCAGCCCACCCCTGCGACAATGAATGAAATTAGAATTAGAGTCAGAATCTTTTTCACAAAAACCTCGTTCTATCGCAATGCGACCTCACCTGCAGGAGAATTAACGATGATCTATCGTCTTGAAAATCATGAACCCGCCATACACCCTTCGTGTTTCGTGGCTTCCTCGGCTGATCTGATCGGAAGGGTCAGCCTGGCAGAAGATGCTTCCGTCTGGTTTCAAGCCGTCTTGCGAGCTGACAACGAGGTCATCGAAATAGGAACTCGGTCCAACATTCAGGACGGGGTGATCATCCACGTGGATCCCGGCTACCCGTGTCGGGTGGGAGCAGGGAGCGTGATCGGTCATCGGGCCGTGCTGCACGGTTGCACCATCGGAGAGGGTTGCCTGATCGGGATCGGGGCCACCATTTTAAACGGAGCGGTCGTGCCGGACGGCTGCCTGGTGGGGGCCGGGGCGCTGGTGGCGGAGAACAAGCACCTGGAAAAGGGTCACCTCTATATGGGAGTTCCGGCCCGCAAGATAAGAGCATTGCAGGAGCGTGAATTGGCCGCCATTGCAAGAAACGTGGCCGGTTATGTGTCCCGTGGACAACTCTACAAGGAGTCCCTGGGAAGGTGTTTACCGCTCAACTCCTAAAGCTTCACTCCTAATCCGGGAGGGTCTTATGAGAAGTCTAAACCACACCAAAAGAGGCGCCGCCGCGGCCATAATCGGGGTCGTTCTAGTGATCTTGGCGGTCGTCGCTGCCTACTTTTTCATGCAAAAGAAGGGGCCGGGGAAAAGCGGTGGTTCCGCCCTGGAGCTAGCCGCCATGATGCCTGCGGACTCTCAGTTTGCCTGGGGCTGGGACCTGAACGGTCAGCTCGACTACGTGGGCTGGGTCAAGGACTTCAAGGAGATTCAAAAAGACCTCCCGGAAACGGCCCAGACCGATCTCGTCGGCTTTGAGCAGGAGCTGGGTATGAGTCTGGAAGCCTGGCTCCAGATGTACGATGGCCGAGGGTTTCTGGCTGTCGTCCCGGATGCGGCCAACGAGTCAGGAATCATGGCGGCAGTGGGACTCCAGGACGGGGCGAAGTTCGACGAATGGTGGACGAAGCAAGCCGAAAGCTATGGCGAGCCTTTACAAACACACGACCTCGACGGAGTCACCTTCGTCTCCGTGGGAGAGAACCCACCCTTGATAGGCCACGATCCCCAGTGGCTGTATATCGCAGACACCCAGGAAAACGCCAAGAAACTTCTGGCCAATGTGAAAGGAAGCGGGCAAACCCTCGATACTCTCCCGGCCTTTAAAGAGGGGGTAGAGCGGCTGGAGAACCCATCGTCGGGAGCCTTTGTATTTGTGCCGGTAAACAAGCTGGTGGAGCAGGTGAAAGCCAGCGGTGCAGAAGGCACCGATGAAAAAACCTTCACCGACCTGGCCGCCCTGGAATACGTGATCGCCTCCACCGACTTCGCCGGGGCTCAGGTGGACGGCTTCACCAAGGTGAGCGGAGAGACCGAATTCGCCAAACAGCTTCTGATTCCAGGCACCCTGAGTTCCACCTCGCTTCAAGCCATTTCCGGAGATGCCACGAACCTCAATAGCTTTGACCTCAAGTGGAGCATCAACACCGTCTTGAAGCTGGCCCAGCTCTCACCGGAAATGCGGGGGCAGGCCGGCCTGGTGGGGATGGGCCTGATGTCCCAGGGCGATCCCTGGGCGGCCTTTCGGGGTGATCTGACAGTCGCGGGCAACGCCCCCGAGACCCTGGTATCCAGCTTGTCGACAAACTTTTCTAAGGCCCGAGATCAGGGTCAGCTCACCGCCTGTAAGTCCAACCTGAAGAACATCGGGGTGGCGATGGAGATGTACGCCACCGATTGGTCTGGCCGCTACCCGAGCACGACGGCCCTGCTCACCCCCAACTACCTGAAAACCATCCCCGAGTGTCCCACCGCAGGTCGGGACATTTACTCCGCCAGTCTCCAGACCGGACCTGAAGCGTCCGGGAACGAAGAAGGCTTCCCGGACTACTACTACTTTTGCTGTCAGGGGAAAAACCACCCGGAGACCGCCGAAAACTATCCTTCCTACAACTCCATCACAGGCCTGGAAGACGGTGGTGCGACCTTCGCTGAAGAAGAGTCGGTCGTTGAAGAAAAGACTCCGTCCACCGTGGTGGTGGCTAGCCTGACCGATGCCGATACCGGCCACGCCTTTATCAACAAACTCCTTCAAATCGGCGGAGAGCCTCCCAAAAAAGGCGAAGAGCAGTCCTACTCTCCTCCGTCACTCATGTTTCTGCCCGGACTCACTTTCAAGCTGAGCAACCAGGAGACTCCTATGGCTATCGCCTCCTACGGCCCGGAAGGCTCGAAACTGTTGGACACCGCCTCCGGTAGCCTGGCCCAGAGGGAAGTGGTCAAAGAGTTGATGTCCTGGGGCAAAGACGGGATCGTTTACTTCGATTACACGAACCTCGAACCGGCTTATCAGGAACTGCTGAAGATTCTCAAAGAGAGCGACGACCCCGAAGCCAGGGCCGGGCTGGCCGTGCTGGAGAAGCTCCGAGCCCAGATCCCCGACCTGGAAGGTGCCTCCTGCCTGGTGGTCCAACCGCAGGGGTTGCGGTATCGAGCCCGAGGAATCTCCAACGCCGGTCTGGTCGGGGTGGCAGCCGCCATCATGGTACCAAACTTCGTGCGCGCTCGTGGCCAGGGCCAACTCACTGCCTGCAAGTCCAACCAGAAGAATATAGGGACCGCCCTGGAGATGTACTCCACCGACTACTCCGGTCGCTATCCTCAAGACATCTCCAAGATCACTCCCAACTACTTAAAGACCATGCCCCAATGCCCCGCCGCCGGTCGAGACACTTACAGCGAGAGCTACCGCACCGAGCAGCCGGACGGTAGCCAATGGGAGGTCTATTACTTCCACTGCTCGGGAGCCAACCACGCAGATCTCGGGTTGCCCCCCAACTTTCCGGCCTATAACGGTTTGGAAGGGCTCATCGAAAGACCTTAACAACTTTGTAACATCTTTTCGGCCGGAAGTTATTCTGCCTCTATCGCTTCCCGATACCATCGACCCATAGCATTCAACGAGAGGGTCATGATTATGGAAACGATGGAGCGAATCGAGCAAGCTTTGAATTTAAGACAGGAGGTGGAGCGGTTTGCTCACCTGATGCTGGAGTATCGAGACACCGAGCACGATCGCTCTCGCCAGTCCGACCGGGTACGTCTGCAAGCGCTCTCTTTGCCCGAAAACGAAAACGTCGTGGTCAGCGGAGCAGCCCGCTTCAGCAAGCGCGGCGACCTGCGTGCCCTGGGCGTTCGCAAGACCGAGCAAGGCCGCGCCGGTTCGGTGGAACTGACCCTCAGAACCACCCGTTCCAAGCTTGCCATCATCAAGAAGACCGTAGATCCCGAGCAGCGAAACTACTCCACCGTTGCCAAAGCCTGGTTTCGCTTCGACGGAGGGGTGATCCGCTACCAGGAAGAGACCACCCGCCGAAACGCGGCGGGGTAAAAAAAAGAAAGGTAGACTCGCTCGTCCACCGAAGTTTTCTACGTTTGGGACGCCTTTGATGTCGAGCGATAAAGCTGCTACGAATAAGTTCATACCCGGCCTTTTGGCCGTCATCGGATTGGCCGTCACGGCCGTGTCGGCCGTCCTTGTCTTACCCAAAGTTATCTGGGGCCCCGCTCTCATCTGTGCCATCGTGGCGGGACTGCTCCTAGAGGGTCTCTCTTATTCGCTTTCGGCCATCGGTTACTACTCCCTGGCCTCGGCCCTCTATTTCCTGGTACTGTTCAGCGACAGCGTGCCGGGTGAAGGCACCCAGAAGTTGCTGCTTTCCCTGGGGCTGGGAGTCTGCGCCGCCGGCCTCTGCTCCTTGGGGCGCTTCATCGCGCCCAATTCGGAGCATCACGCTTACTCCATGAATACCCGCCTGGCTGGGTTGGGATTTAATATCCTGAGAGTGGCCCTGGTCGGAGCCATTATGCTGGGAGCCATCCGGGCGGGCCTGGGCATCCTGGTGGGTGCCGGGGCCGGATACGGCCTATGGCTTGCCCTGGATGCCTTCGTGGTGGGCCCTCTCATGAGTTCATGCGAGGAGAGCGAAACCGTCAACCTGTGGGAGCAGACCCCGCTCTCCGGCAAAGCGATCCTGGCTTTGGCACCGCTAGTGGGGATCGCGGGCTCCGGCCTGGTGCAACAGGAGGAAGTCCAGCACAGCGTCCTGGCAGTGGTAGCGGTGGCGCTGGTCGGTCTGGCCTTTCGCAACACGGCCCAGTACTACATCGACGAGATCGTGGTTGGCGATCAACGGCAGATCGAAGTTTCTCTCAACCAGGCCAGGGCCCAGAAAAGGATGCTGGACGACCAGCTCTCCACGGTCAAGGAAGAAAAGGACCAGGCGGTAGGAGAACTGCGAAGCGTTTACACCATGGCCGATGGCCTGGGGGCTTCTACCAAAGTGGAAGATACCCTCAGTGTGGTCGCCTACATGGTCAAGACTCTGCGCATCCCCTACCGCTCCTGCGTGATCTTTCTACAGAAAAACGACACCCTGGAAGCGGTCTACAAGGACACCGATTCCCAGGTCGAGCAGGTGCTCAATATGTCTCACCTCCTGCAACTGGAGGAGGCGCTGATCAAGCAGGTCTTTAATAATCGCAAGGCCCAATTGAAGCCGGACATCGGCTCTTCCCAGGAAGGCCGGATTTTCAAGGACGAGCGCTCCGCTCTATGCGTACCCTTGCTAGTCAGCAAGGAAAGCATCGGAGTGATCTACGTGGGCTCCCTCAACCCTCGGACCCACAATGAAGAACACAAGAAGCACCTGAAGATGATCGCCGCTCTGGCGGCCCCCTCGATCAAAACCGCCATGCTGTTCGAAGACAACGAACAGCGACTGCACAAAGAAAAAAATATTCGCCAGTACGTGGAAGCCAAGAACGCTCAACTGGCCGAGCTTCAGGTGATGGGTCAAAAGATGGGTGCCACCCTCAACACCAGCACCACCATCAAAGTGGTTGCCGAAGCTCTGAAAAAGATGACGCCGGCCCAGAGCGTGATCCTCTTCACCCACGACAAATCGCCCACCTCGGACGGCCACGCCCTGAAGGCCGAATTCTCCGACACCCCCTACGACGGCTACGTGGACAAACTGGCCCCCCGAGATGACGAGGGCTTACTGGGTCAGGCCATCTCCACCCGGCAGACCCAACTGGTCCGAAACACCTCGCACGCCGAGCACCGTGGCCTGCTGGGTAGCGCCGAACAGTCGGTGGTGGTGGCTCCCCTGTTGTCCAGCGCCAGCGAAGATGAGTCCAAAGGGGAAAGCGAGCAAGAGCTCCTGGGGGTGCTCTACGTGGGGGCCGCCGAGCCCAACGCCCTGACCGACGACCACGGAAACCTCATCGAGACGGTTTCTTATCAGACCGCGATGGCCCTGAAGAATGCCCGGCTCTACGAGCAGACCCAGCAGCAGGCCCTGACCGACGGTCTGACCGGGCTGTACACCCACCGGCTCTTTCAGGAAAAACTGGGTCAGGAGATGGAAAAAGCCGCCCAGAACAAGCAGCAACTGGTGCTCTGCATGGTGGACTGCGACAACTTCAAGACCTACAACGACACCCTGGGCCACCCCGCGGGCGACGCGCTCCTGAAGGACATCGCCTCGCTTTTGAAAGACAAGGTGCGCTCTCAGGACATCGTGGCCCGCTACGGCGGAGACGAATTCGCCCTCTTGCTCAAAGCTTCCAAGGAGGAGGCCCTGCGCATGTGTGAGCGGGTTCGGGAAGCCTTCCAGCTTCGATTTGGGGGCCACCAGGTTCAGGTCACTTCGTCCATCGGACTGGCCTGCTTCCCCACCGACGCCCTGACCAAAAAGGACCTGGCCAAAGCCGCCGACGACGCGCTTTACGTGGCCAAACGAGGCGGTCGAAACATGGTAGCGCCTTCCAAAACTTTGAAAGAACGAATGATCAAACCTATCGTCCAGGAAGTCCTGGTGAGAGCCAAGAGTCCCGCCTGAAGACTACGTGGGCAGAGTGTAAAAGAAGTGAGGGGAAAACAATGAAAACTCGGCGTTTCCAAAAGATGAGGACACGATTTCTAGGGGGCTTACTTTCGATAGGTCTGTCCGTGGGGCTAGCCGGTTCGGCTGCGGCCAACCCGTCCGGGCACAGCGTGAGACACGGCGAGGTCAACATCGCAGGCGGGACCCACGCCGTGATCCAGCAACTCACCGACCGGGCCATCGTGGATTGGCAGAGCTTTTCCGTGGGGCTGGGGGAGTCGGTGCAATTCTTGCAGCCGAGCCAGCTTTCGGTGATCCTCAACCGGGTCACAGGGGTGGACCCGTCGCTGATCCAGGGGCAGCTCACCGCCAACGGCAACGTGTTCTTGATCAACCCCAACGGCATCCTCTTCGGACCCACCTCCGTGGTCAACGTGGGGGGGCTGGTGGCCTCCAGCCTGAACATCACCGATCAGGATTTTCTGGCCGGTAACTACAACTTTTTTCAAGACCAGAACCAAGCTCTGGCCGCCGTGGTGAACCAGGGACAGATCACCATCACCGACGCCGGCTACGCGGTCCTGGTGGCGCCCACCGTGATCAACGAGGGTACCATCGTGGCGCGCACCGGCAACGTGGTGCTGGCCTCGGGAGAGCAAGCCACCCTGAATCTGGACGGCCGGGACCTGGTGCATTTCTCCTTGAGCGGCGAGGTCTCCGACGGCACGGTGCTGCTGGCCCCGGGCATGCTGTCGGAAACCATCGCCCAGACCCTGGGAGTGCCCTCCACCCGCCGAGCCGATCAGCTCACCCAGATGCCGGACGGCTCCTACCGGCTGGTCAGCTCCTCCGGTACTTTAGTCCAGGCCGGCACCGTTTCGGCGGACGGGCGAGACCATGCAAACGCGGGTAACGTGCTGCTGGATTCGGCGGACTACACCCTGCTGACCGGCGGTTCCCTGACCTCGGCCTCCGGGGTGGGAGTAAACAGCTCGGCCGGAGAGGTGCGGGTGCTATCGAACATGGAAGGCGGGCCGCCCGGACTGACCACCTTTCAAGAAGGAGCCACCATTGCCGCCCGGGGAGGGGAGTCCGGGGACGCCGGCTTCATCGAGGTCAGTGGAAACCAGGTGAAGCTGGAAGGGGAGCTTGATTTCACCCGGGTCGACGGACGGGGTGGGACGTTTTTGTTGGATCCGGGCAATACGAGAATCGTAGAGACGGCGGGGAGCGAGTCGGGTATCACCTATGTTGAGGTTGATGACATCTTAGTTCTCATCAATAGTGGCACCTTATACGATCTAAAATCTAGTGGGTTCATCGAGTTGGAAACCGATATCGTTTCCACCGGCTCGGGTAGCCTCACTTTAGATGCAACTCTTGTGGAAGACGGGAATAACGGCACCTACATCAACCTGGGAAACCACGACATCGATATCGGCGGTGCCCTCACGCTCAAGGCCACCGACGACATCCTCATCGGGTCGGGCACCATCGTTGCCGATCGGGGCTTTGAGGCGGACGCCGGGGGGAAAATCACCATTACCGGAGCCACCATCGATACTCAAAACCAGGCTGGCTCAGAAGACGGCGGGCACGTCCACCTGACCGCCGGTGGTGATGTGTCGATTACCGGCACTACGATCCGTTTCGAGGAAGAGTACGACGACAGCGGTGCGGCTGAAGCCGCCGCTACGCTGGCCATAAATTCGACCGGCGGCAATATCCTGGTCGAAGGCAGCACTTTTATCTCCGATTTTTCCGGGACGCAAGACAATCCCACCTACTTCTCACACATTGATATGGATGCCACCGGTAACATTACGATCACCGACACCGAAATGCGGGCGAAGGATATTCTCTTAGACGCCGGCGGCTCTGTCACTCAAGCCATTACCGAGGGTAACGAATCACGCTGGGTCGCCGGCACAGATATTAAAGCCGAAGCGGGTGGAAATCTGACCGTGGTTCGTGCCGATGCCGGGCAGTCCGTAAGCCTCACCTCCCAAGCAGGTTCCGTCGACATCACCAACGCCGATATCATGGCCGGAACCGAGATCTCGGTCCTGGCAGAATCGAATGGTGATATCATCGGTGATGCCGATAGCGAATTCGGGCTGAAGTCTCCCCGGATCATTCTTAATTCAGTAAATGGGTCCGTCACCGCAGCGATCGACACCACTTCGGGCAAGACGAAGTTGTCCGCGTACGGTCAGAACAGCGTGGTGGTGAATGATATCGCCCCGGAGGCCGAAGGGATTATCCTGACGCCAACAATCACGCCCACCCCTAGTGCCGCCGCTTCTTCTATAGACGGGGATGTCAAGATTTCTACTCTAGGGACCATAGAAGCAGATCCTGATCCCAGTGACGAGGTCCTTGAAGTCCACGCCCCCAACGGGGGTATCACTCTCGAAGGCTTTCAGGGTGTTGGCACGACCAGCAAGCTCATCGACGTCTTGACTCCGAACCTCACGGTGAAAGCTGAAGGGCCAAACGCACCCATTGGCATCCGCTCCGAGGAGGATTCGAGAACCCTCCAGTTTATCGACTTCACCTTCAACGGTGGAGACGTGGTACTGAACAATAAAGAGTTGAGTCGAGACATGCTGACTCACAACTCCAGCGGTCTCCAAATGGATGGTACAGCGATCGCGTCAGATACCGTCACCCGCCTCACCTCCCTGGCCGACCTTGCCATCAACGGTCTTTCTCTCCAGAACGACCAGTTCGTGGTCCTCAACGCGAGCGACTCCTCATTGCTCAGTGGTGGCGCGAGCCCCAACATCATCGCTAGCGGCGGCAACACCTTTCTGGCCCTCTTCGCCGACGAAGACATTGGTAGCCAGAGCGCACCGCTCTCCGTGCAGTCCGACAGTCTGCAGGTCAACGCCAGTGGCTCCAACTCCAACATCTTCCTGGCCCTGACCCCGGATTCCGGAACAACCGTCACCCTGGAAGGTGCTGATGAATCACTGACCACAAACGATATCGACAACTTGACGCCCCCGTCTTCCATTCCGGTCACAACCCAACAGGGCGACATCGTGGTCGGTGTCACCGGGGGACTGGCCATTCCGGGCGGGGTTGAGTCCGGAGGCAACGTTTCCATCGACGCCACCGGCGACGTGAATTCCCTCGGCTTTGACCTCACCGGCACAGACAAGACTCTCCTTATCAACGCTGCCTCGCTAAATAACAGCGTCGACATCTCCGCCGACAACCTCGGCTTGAGTTTGTCGAGCGACTTCGGCAGCGAGGCCACTCCCGTCGAGATCGACCGTGTCAAGAACCTCGCGATCGGAAGCACCTCCGGCACGGACTACTTCCTCTCCACCAACGGCGGAGCCGAGCAGGAGGTAACCCTTACCGGAAGCCTGTCGTTTCGAAACAAGAGCATCAGCGGCAATCGGGCCGATACCTTTCACCTGGAAAACAACGGAGATATCAGCGTGGCGACCCGGCTTCGGGGCAACACCGAGATCTTTTTGAACTCCTCCGATGACATCATCCAGCGCCCCAACGGCCTGCTCGAAGCCCCCGGGGTCCTGCTGGAAGCCGATAACGACATCGGGGCCATCGACAACGACCTGCAGATCCTTGCCTCCACCCTCTCTCCAGCCGCGGGGCACAGCCTCTACATCCAAAACATCGGTTCCGATCCTCTCACGATCGTGAACAACGCCAAAGTCTCCGATGCCGGAACCGCCGACGACGAGTTTCGAGTCCGTTCAGATCTCAGTGATCTCACTGTCTCTACTGATATAGAGGCCTACGATGTAGCCCTGGTAGCGGGCACCCAACTCCAAATTCCCGCCCAACTGGCGGTGCCTCCCAACATCATCTTGAACAATGACGTCACAGCGGGTGACAACCTGGTGTTGGTGGCTCAGGGCAACGTAATTCAAAACGGTGGGAGAGTCAGCACCTTTAATCTGGGGTTGGGGGCCAACGGGACGGTCGGCACCCCCGGAAGTCCCATCGTCATCGAGGCCCAGAACCTCTCCCTTTATAGTAGCTCCAGCAACCTGTCGTCCTCCCCTGACCCGGTAAACAGCGTTACCTCGGTGGAGGTTACCGTGAACCAGGGCAACCCTCCCGCTCCTACACCTCCCATCGACCCCACCCCTCCCCCGACTCCGGTAACCCCCGAAACGCCCCCCGGGCCTCAAACCCCGCCGGGAGAACGCTTCTTTTCGGACGACCAGCCGCGCTTTGACGACGATGACCGGACCGGCTCAGAGTTTGCCCAGAACGATGTGGACCTGGTGGAGAAATACACCCAGTCGCTCATCGGCTCCGGCCAGTGGGATTTTTATTACGAAGACGTTCTCATACCCCTGAACTGGTGGGACGACGAAGACCTACTCAAGAGGAAATTCCGCAACCGAACCCAGAGTCCGTCATCCACCGTCGATCCATCGACTCAGTTATAAAGGGCAGTGCGTGTTCGTCGAGAGGCTTCCACCCGCAATTAAGACCCCTCTGCGTCGAGTTGTTCTCCAAGTTCGCATTCCTTTAAATCAGGCCAGAGCGCTCATCAACACCTGGATCCGGCGGTGGTTTCGCTGGTGGACTTCCGACCCCACCCGCTGGCACACCGTCGACCTGGCAAGAAATGCGGGAATAAATACCGGAATTTACTGCATCAGTTTGCTTGATGACGTGAGGTACCAATCCCGCAGGAGACTCTTTCAGCACTGGGCCAGAAAATCTGGTTGGCCGGTAGAATTGTGGCCTGCAGTGGACGGTTCTACCCTTCAAGCCCCTCCCGACTGGCTCAAAGAACACGTGGAGGGCCGCGATTTTTCGGCAGGCGCGATCGGACTTTTGCTCACAACCAGAAAGCTTTACCAACACGCACTGGCCCAGGGATGGGAGTTTCTGGCCATCTTTGAGGATGACGGAGTGATCCATGGCTCACCGAAACTGGAACTGCCGGTGGAGTTCGACCTGGTGTTTCTAAATAACCGAGTTCAGGGTGATTACTGCGGGCGCGTCAAAATTGGCTGGGGAACTGACGGCTACATCATTTCTCGGAGGGGTCTCAAAAAAATGTTGACTATTCTCGATGACGCATCCGCAGATATCGACATGCTCATAATGATGCACACCAAATCTTTAGCCGAACGCAATCAATACCTCATACCTTTCCGAAACAAGGCCAATCCACAACTGGAGTGCTTTCAAGTAGGCCCGCTGGTGACCCATGCCGGCTACTTCCCCAGCAGCATCAGCGGTCGCTGATCAGCTCGTCGGCCATCTTTCTTCGGTATTCATTCAAGACCTGACGCGCGTTTTGCACGCCCTCTTTGATCCGGTCTTTGTTGACCACCACGAATCGGGCTGCACAGAGAGCACCGAAGACTCCGAGGGCCACCGGGGTGAGGGGGGCCGCGAGCATTCCCAGACTGGCTACCCCCATTCCCACTTCCAGGGCTCCTTCGGTCCGGCGCTGGTTATCTCCCTCGGCGCGCCCTTTCACAAATTTCATAGCCCCGCTGGACAGGTAGATACTCCCTTGAAGCCCCCCCAGGGCGGAGGTGGCTACGGCCATTCCGGCGTGCTGCCCGAGATCCAACAGATAGCCGGTGGAGAGAGCTCCGGTGTAAGCCCCCCTGACGATCTCCCCGGTCCCCGAGAGCATCTTGAGAGGATCCTTTTCTTTGACGCCGTCTCGCACTTCCAGCGCCCCAGCAAGGCCCAGCCCGGCCATACCCACCAGTCCGATGGAGCCAGCCGCCAACTGAACCGCAGCGGTCAAACCACCCAGCAGGGTCACTCCGATAAACTTGGCGGTGTGAGCCAGAAACTTGGGAACCTTTGAAATAAATTTGCCCACCCGGCCCACCCAGCGAGAGCCCTTCTGCACCCCTCCAGCCCGAAGCTCCACTCGGTCAACCGCCTGCTCGGATCGGTCGTCCCGCCGGGCCTCGGGTTTTCGCAGAGTAGAACTCTGGGAGTATTTGGGAGCTTGAATCTTCACGCTCATTATCTTAAACAGCTTCTCTGAACAAAGTCTGAAATCAGCGCCAGGGCGGCGGTCTTGTTGTGGGTGGCGAGCGATATCGACGGTACGCTCTACTGTTGAGTTCCCTGACGACGTCGGGCCAGCCTACGTCTCACCACTTCCAAGTAGTCTTGGCGCTGACCGACCTCGCGTTTTCCTAAGTTGTTCTGGTGATAGCGTCGCCTGGCCAAAGGCTGCTCCAGGTAAAGCAGGCGAGCTGGAAGCTCCTGAATCCGAGCGATCCAGTCCGCGAAATCACCCAAGGTCAAGCTCTCATCAAAGGGCCCTGCTCTTCGGGCGAGCTCTCGCCAGACCAGGCAGACCGAAGAAAGAGCACAAGTCCGATACTCTCCCAAGGGACCCTCGCTATTGAACTCTTGGACCATACCAAAGACGGCGCAGTCTTCAGTTTGTCGAGCGTGGGCTTCGAGTTGACGCTGCAACTTCTCGGGGAGCCAAAGATCGTCGGCATCGAGAAAAGCCAAAAACTCTCCTTGAGCCACTTCCACGGCACGATTCCTGGCATGGGCGGCTCCTCGAGCCGGGCCCTCTCCTCCCAGGACTAAGATCTTTCCCTCAAATTCTCTCAAGATCTCGGCTGTTCGATCGGTGGAGCCGTCATTGAAGACGACGATCTCGTGGGCTGGATGGGTCTGGGCCAAAACACTCTCCAGGGCTTGGCCCAGAAAGGCTTCGGCGTTGTGTGCCGGAATGATCACGCTCACTGTCATAGGGAAGCGAACTCCCCCAATAAGCCTTGCAGGCTCTTTTCCACGACTTCGAAAGAGGGCTGCCGGCCCAAACCCAGGCAATAGGAGTCCAAGCGGCGGCACAGCGCGGCCAGAGCCTGAAAATCCTCTCGTCGGGCGTTGGGGTTTTGAAAGAGGGTGCTGGGAGCAAGCTTCAGCAAAGCGGTTGCCCGAGGGATCGGCCCCAAAAGAGTTGGCTCATGGAGATCGGGCCAGAGCACCGCTTTCAAACGGGCAGGCTTCGGGGACAACGAACCGTCCAACAGCGAACAGATCTTTTGGTCCTGCTCTCCCAACTTCTCGAATCTCTCCAAATAAGGCATGCGAGTAAAGCCCGCGGAGCCGACCTTGAAAGAGCGATAGAGAGGATGAACAGTGAGAGATTCCGACTCCACCAGCGTATAGTCTTCGCTCACGAATTCCAAGGAGCTTCCCGGATTTAAAGCTGAAAGCGCCGAAGAACTCTTGCCCGAGCCTCCTTTGCCCACCAAGAGACAGGCCGAGCCTTGAAAGCTCACCGCCGCCCCGTGCAGCAGATGATAGCCCTGGGCGGGCAGCAAAAAGCCGAGTGCCGTTCGTAGCGGTGCACAGAGGTCCCAGATCGGGATAGAAGACGGCGCTGCGTAGTAGAGAACGGCTCTACCCCGGGGTCGGTCGGCCAAAAAAAGCCCCCCGAGAGTGCCCACGGCCAGAAAATCGTCGGTACACCAAGGCTCGATGCGGCCCCGAACCGATTCCTGCGCCAGAGTGAGAGGGAATGGTGGCAAGCGTTCAAGGTCACTCCGGCCGATCACGCGAATGTGAAAGGGACTATCCCCCTCCAACTCCTGCGAGATCTTCCAAAAGCCACGAGACAGAGCTTCCATCCACGAATCATCGGGGCAATCCAAAAGCAAAGCGTGGGAACCCACCGGCGTGGAAAAGCCGGCCCGCCCGGCGCAGAGCGGCCAGACTTGCTCTAAGAAATCATGAGGGTCCTTCAGCGCCAAGCGTGTTTCACCATCCGTAGAAGTTTGCGATAGGTTCGGACAAAAAATTCTCTGGCGTCCGACACCTCCAAACGCCGTACTATATAGGTCCAAAAATTCCATTTCGGTTCTTGGCCCGTTCGATAGTGAAGCCAAAAATCAAGGAAAGGGAAAATCAAATAGTGCCATTCATGGGAACCGCCTGAAACATAGCGCGTGGCGTGGCTCCAGGCCCGATCCAGTAGAGCTGGGGCCGTCGTGGTCGTGAGTTCCGTCAGTCCACACTCGGCCAGAGGCAAGCCATTCAAGCGGCTGAGCAAGTGCCGCTCTTCCATCAAGCGAAGGACGGCTCGCTGGTCGAGTGCGCCCGCATACTCCTGGGTGAGTAAACGAAGGTCCAAAAGGTAGCGCCCCAGACTCTCAGGCTCGCGATTGGCACTGACCAAGAGGTGAAGAAGATGGTGGGTGGGGCACAAAGTCAAAGCCTCTCGACCGGCAAAAGGGAAGGGCACCGCTTCTTGCCACAAGGGAGCATCAAAGGTTTCCTCTCGCGCTTCCCGCAGCAAATACCAATGAAGATCGAGTTCAGCCCGGCCTTTTTTCAGAGCCACAGCATTTTCCAGTCTCAGGCAAGGGTCAGGCCATTTCCCACCGGCGGGCTGCCAACCAGCTTCGGCCAGCAGTGCCAAGGCTTGAGGCGCTCGTTGAAAAGGTACCAGGAGATCGAAGTCGTTGGCGCTGCGTACACCTTGCTCTTGATAGAGCAAAGTATTGAAAGCCTGACCTTTGAGGACTATCACCGGAAGTTGTTGAGCCTCGAAGAGATCTAAGGTCTCAAGACAGGCTCTTTGAAGCAGGGAGTTCTTGATCCAGGTGAGGCGGTAAACGCCGCGCAAGCGGGGCTCTTGCGGAAACTCCTGGCCGGCCTTCTTGAGATTAGACCACACGGCGGGCAAAAGACGCTGGGCGGGATAGTCAAAATCCTCCACCGGAATTCCATCCAGCAATTCGTTCCACATTTGCAGAGCCTGTGCCGGCGGAGCCGTCGCGCAGTGGTAAAGCTCTAGTTGTGGACTGGCCATCCGCGCTCGAGGTCTCCTTCATGAATCGGATCCATCTCGAAGATCTCTTTCATGTCTTCGAAGCGCTCGATATCGGGGAGTTCGTGGGACTCAAGCTCGAGGAAGGCTGCCGGCTCGGAGGGTTCGGGCCGACCCGAAACGGCAAGACCATGCTCGACGAGATAAGCCGACAAGCTCTGGATCTTCTCTTGAAGGCCAGAAGTAGGCCCGACTTTCTCCAGCCACCGCTCGGCCACCTCGCCAGGTCTATGACCGTGGAGCAGGTCGCTCACCAACTGGGCGGTACCGAAGCGCACGCTGTAATAAACTCCGTGGAAGAGGTCAAGCAGCAGTACCTCTCCCTCGATCGACTCCCAAACAATATCTCGATCTCTAGGCTGCAATCTCATTTAGATTCTCCCTGGGCTAAAGCACGTCGTCGGGAGAGCGATCTCGAAAGGGTGCGAAAAATATCGGCCTTGATGTCGTCAAGCGGCCGTCCCGCAGTGAGACTGGTGGAGTGGCGTCGATAGCAGTGGACTGCTTCGGGATGAGAGTGGATGGGCACACCATGGTCCTTAAGCTGTGCATAGAACTCCAGGTCCTCGGAAAACTTGGAACTCTCGTCTAAAGGAAAACGGAGGGCCAACTCACGCCGTAGCAAGTAAGTCGGCATACCTGGTGAAACCTGGTCGGTACGTTCTAAAGGATCAGGTCCGCCATCCGAAGCTAAAAAGGAGAGTCTCCCATGCACCACATCCACCTGATGGCGCTCGGCCAACTCAAGCTGAAGCTTAAGGCGGCCTTCCACCCAGAGGTCGTCGGCGTCGTTAAAACAGAGCCAGGTCCCGCCCGCCGCACGCACACCCGTGTTGCGAGCCGCTCCAGGACCCAGGTTGCTGGAATGGCGGATTAGCTTCAGGTCGGGGAAACGACTCAGATCCGGCAAAGGGCGCGGAGAGGCGTCGTCCACCACGATGATCTCTCCGGGCTGCTCTTTCACTACACTTTCCAGGGCTTCCAAAAAGAACTCAGGCGGGCCGTAGACAGGGACAACTACACTCACGTCGCTGGTCTGATACATTGAGAGACGCTTCCCGGCCCAAAATTCGATTCCTGCCACGCGCGCCTTGCCCCAAAAGGCAGCAACATTGCCCACTTCACACCGCACCCCACCCCGCGCGCATGTAAAAGCGCACAAAAAAACACCCGGCCCGAAAACCGAGTGCTTCTTACCCAGGGATTCTTAGAAAGGAAAGCGCCCCAGTTCGATCGCCCGAGCGGCGATGCGTCGCAAGGGATCGCAGGTGCCTACCGGGGTTTTATTGAGGAGTGCCTCGATCGCCATGAGGTTAGGTTCCAGTTCCTTGCTATCGGCGATCACATCGGCTAGCAGGGTGCGGGCCAGGCTTCGAACGCGCTCGGCGGATTGCTGGACAAACACCTTCACGATATCCCGCTCGATGGCGGTCTTGTCCTCGCCTCGCTCGGCCACCAGCTTCTGGCAGCGCAAGACGGCGCTGTCTTGGGCATAGACCTCCATCACCATGTCGGCGATGGCCATCATCTGCTCCTGGTGGTTCTCTTCCGGTCGGTTCATCCCGATCACGTTCACGGCCAATCCGGCGGCCAGCAGGGTGGCTTTACGGGAAGCGTCGGCCAGATAGATCTCGCGGCCCAGCGATCCTTCTTCGATGCTGCCGAAGTTGCGCTCGGACATCTCCTGCTGCAGTCCCATAAGGCGCTCCATCAGAGCCAGTCGACCACCCATGGCGCGCTTGAGCAGCATGCCGGTGATGGTCAGGCGGTTGATCTCGTTGGTTCCTTCGAAAATCCGGTTGATACGGGAGTCGCGATAAGCCCTCTCCACCGGATACTCGGCGCTGTAGCCGTAGCCGCCCAGCATTTGCACCGATTCATCCACCACGAAGTCCAGCTGCTCCGAGCACTTCACCTTCAAAATGGAGCACTCGATCACGAACTCCTCGATGGCAGCAAGCTTTCCGACCGTGTCGCCCGCCTCCACCGCCTTGATCGACTTATCGATCAGGCCGGCGGTGCGGTAGTTCATACAGTCGCCCACCCAGGTTTCGGTGACCATTTGTCCGATCTTTTGCTGAATGGCACCAAACTCTACCAGGTGTTTGCCAAACTGGGTGCGCTCCTTGGCGTACCCGATGGCATCGTTCATGGCAAACTTGGAGGCGGCGGTGCACCAGGCCCCCAACTTAAACCGCCCCAGATTGAGTACGTTCAGCGCCACCTTGTGGCCCTTCCCGACTTCACCCACCAGGTTCTCCACGGGCACTTTCACGTTGTCCAGGTTGAGAGCCGTGGTGGACGAGCCTTTCAGACCCATCTTCTTCTCCTCGGCGGCCGCGCTGAAACCGTCCCAGGCTGTCTCCACCGCAAAACAGGTGAACTTCTCTCCGTCCACCTTGGCGAAAACCATGGAGAGATCGGCGAAACCACCGTTGGTGATCCACATCTTCGAGCCGTTCAGGATATAGTGCCGCCCGTCTTCCGAGAGAACCGCTTTGGTCCGGGCCGCCAGGGCGTCGGAACCACTGTGGTTTTCGGTCAAAGCGTAGGAAGAGATCAGCTCCCCGGAGACCAGTTTGGGCAGATACTTCTCCTTGAGCTTGTCGTTGGCGAAGTAGAGCACGGGTGCGGTGCCGATGCCGCTGTGGGCCCCAAAGCTGACCGAGAAGGAAGCCAGGCGGGCGACCTGCTCACCGATCAGCATCAGCGAAAGGATGTCCAACTCCATACCGCCGTACTGTTCGGGGATCTCCGCCCCCAGCAGACCCAGCTCGGCGGCTTCTTTCAGAATCTTCTTCATGATTCCGCCTTCCTGGTGTTCGATCGCCTCTACGTTGGGCATGACCTTGTCTTCCATGAAAGAGGCGACCATGTCACGAATCATGCGATGCTCTTCGGAAAGGCTGTCGGGAGTAAAGATGTCGTCGGGGTTCGATTGGTTCAGTAAAAAGGCGCCACCACAGGCGTTGGATAAAGTTTTAGGTGTCAAGATGTCCTCGCAAGAGTTTGGTTTACAAGTAAAGTATTCGGCAGTATCCGATATCGTCCTTCGCCCACGAATCCCTTCTAAATGGAATGAGGTTAAATATCGAGAATGGAGCTGCTATGAAAAACTTCTTTCCCGCCTGGGTTCTCTTATTTTTCCTGAGCGCGGTCGCTCTCGGCCAGAATCAGACTTTGATCGTCGGGGGGGAAAGGGCTGGTCCCTACACCATCGGCTCTCCCTTCGCCCAGGTCCAGTCTCGCCTGGGCCCGCCCTCTTCCCAGCAACCGACCAGCGGCGACCCGGGAACCACCTTTCGGTCCTACAAGCAGCACCAGTTGGCATTCCTGGTCAATCCTGAACAAAAAATCATCGGCATCACGGTGGCCCGCAAAGACTGGAAAACCGCTCAAGGCCTGGGAGTCGGTTCGCCGGTGTTAGCCTTCCAGGAGCTTTTTGGAAAAGGCCTGAAACGAGGCAGCGGCCAGCTCGCGTTTCCGGAGGCAGGCCTTGCCATCACTTTTAGAGGTGGACTGGTGGAAATGATCTACGTGGTCAAGATCGATGACGTGGACAAGATCAAGGGAGACCACCTGTTGGTAGGCGGCTCCCGAGCCGGGCAGCTACGATTGGGGCAGTCGGACACCGATATGCAGGCTCTTCTGGGCCGGCCCTCTCAGAAATCGGGCCCTCAAGATAATATCTGGACCTACCCGGATCAGGGAATAAGACTCGGGTTTATCGAGGGCCGCTTGCACCTGGTGGGAGTCACCTCCGGCGATTGGGTCACCCCCTCGGGCTTGAAGGTCGGTCGACCATTTTCCGATATGAAACGGGAACTGGGGAATGACTACAGAATCGACCAGAGTTCAGTTTTCTATGACAAATGGGGGATCGGAGCCCGCTTGCAAGGAGAGCAGATCGTCGAACTCCTCATTTTCAACCCCAGGCAAGCCGGACGGCAAGGATAAATAAAGTTGAAGAAAGCCATAACCGTCGGACTTCACATCCGGCATAAAGCCCGACTCAATGGTCGACTCACCGAGGTGGAGTTTCACTCCGCCTCCGAAATGCAAGAGGCCCTCGATGTGATCGAAGGGGAAGGTCCCTTCGACCTCCTTATTCTGGACGAAAGTATGCCCGACTCCGGCATGTTTTTGCAAAAGATCCGGGCCCTGAAGATCCCCACGGTCTGCTGCATGGATAGCGAGAAGAGCAGCGACTTCATGCGATCTCTGGTGCAAGAGCTCCAGGTGGATTGCGTCCTGATCAAACCGGTGGACCCGGACGAGATGGTGCGAAGAGCCGGCGAACTCCTTTCCGCTGAGCGCAAGGTAGAGACCAGCAGCAACGGAGTGGGCGAAGAGATGCGGGCTCGGCTGGCTGCCCTCTGGGACAAATTCGGACCCACCAATCGGGAAAGAGTGCAGTGGCTCAAGCAGCAAGTCAGCGAATATCTGGAAGGGGAAGACAAGGACGAGAATGCTCGCCGGGAGATGGAACGAGAAGCCCACAAGATGGTAGGCGCCCTGGGGACTTTCGGATTTCCTCAGGCCACCGTCCTGGCTCGCGAGATCGAATTTCACGTCTCCCCCACCAAGTCCCTCGCCCCCCTCGACGGGCACCAGTTGTTGCAGTGGGTTCAGGCCATCGAGATGGAGCTCAACAAGGGACCCCAGGGCCAGCTCAAAGCCCCCACCGACGATGGAAAGGTTCGCCTCTTACTGGTCAGCGAAAACGACGAGATCGAGTCCCAGTTAGGAGCCCTCCCGCTGGGCGAGGAGCCCCCGGTGGTAGAGCGGGTGACCAGTTGGCATCGAGCCCGAGAGAGCTGGTTCTTGCGGGCCCCCGAACTGGTGGTCCTGGATCTCTGCGGAGAAGCCGCCGAAGAGCGCCAAACCCTGCTCAATTCGGTGGCCGCAAAGCTCTCCACCATCCCGGTGCTGGTGATCCTGCCCCAGGAGGTTTGGAGCCGGCCCGAGTCGCTGACCCGATTTGCCGGCTTCAATGTGTTGTTTCACCCTTACGAGCCCGAACTTCTGGACTCCACCATCAGCAAGCTGCTTTCCGGACCGGAACGCCCCCGGCCCAAGGTGCTGGCGGTCGACGATGATCCCCAGATCCTGGACGCCCTGGGGGTGCTGCTGGCTCCCCTGAAGCTCGAGATCACCACCCTGGCAGACCCCTTGGAGTTCTGGGACACCCTGGAGCGCACCGAGCCAGATCTCCTGGTGCTGGACATCGACATGCCGTACCTCAACGGGATCGAACTCTGCCGGGCGGTCCGTTCTTCGGTCCGCTGGTGGAAATTGCCGGTCCTGTTCTTGAGTGCCTCCTCCGACCCCGACAATCTCAACCGGATCTTTGCCGTGGGGGCCGACGATTTTGTACCCAAACCGTTTTCCGGTCCCGAGCTTGCCACTCGAGTGGTCAACCGGCTGGTTCGCTCCAGCGACACCGTGCTGGCCGACGATACCTCCGATACCTACAGCGGGCTGGACGGTTTACGAAAAGTCCTGGCCGAGGAGCGCTGGAAGAGTAGCCCCATCGTGGTGGCTCTGCTGCGGATCGGAAACGAAGAGGAGCTGCTCCAACGGCACGGGGCGGCTGTCGTCACCAAGATGAACCGCCAGTTGGGGGTCCGTCTGGGCGACCGCCTGCGAGGGGTGGGAGCGGTAGCCCGAGGGCGCAATTACGAGTTTGTCGTAGCCTTGCCTGGCCAGACCCTGGAAGCGGGAACGCATCTACTGGGCACCATCCTGGCTCAGCCTGAGACCACGGGCTTTCCCCTGGGAGATGCGTCCCTGAGTTTCAAGGTGGTGGCGGGCACCACTGTGATGGACAGCCCTGAAGAAAGCCTGGAAGCGGCCTTGCGCCAGTGCAACCTGTGCTTACAGGGGATCGACGAGTCGGGAGCCCTGGTCAAGGCTGGAGAGATGCCAGAGTCCACGGCTAGCTCAACCCAGGTGGAGCAGTGCCAACTCTTAATCCTGGAGCCCGACGCAGCCACCGGCAAAGCGGTGATGAACCTGTTTGTGGAGCGGGGGTTCGACGCCCGCTGGGAGCCCGATACTGAAGGCGCGGTGGCTCGACTCACCTCCGACCCGCCAACCCTGGAAGCCTCGGCGGTCTTTATCAGCACCGGGGGGTTGCAACTCCTGGCCAGGCTCGGTCCGGTGACCCGCCTGGTCAATGTGGTAGTAGCGGTATCCACCGAGACCGAACTGGTCAAGGCGTTCGATAGTGGTGCCTTCGACTGCTTAGAGAAACCATGCAAGGTGGGCACTCTGCTAAAACGACTGGAACGGGCCGTGGGAATCTGAGACCGGCCCTAATCCGGCTCGCAAGCCATCAGAAGATCGAGGGACTGCTCCAAAAAACCTCGCCCCTGCTCGGCCGCGTATTCCGCCACCTTCAGCTGCACCGCTTCCCCGTTTTCCAGAAACTCCAGGAGAGCTCTGGCTGCTTCCTGCCAGGCCGCCAGGGCGTTCAGTTTATCGGCGCGTGACTGCATGAAGTCGGCGTGCTCTACCGGAGCCTTGGCTTGTTCCCAGGCTATCTGATCATCTAGAAAGGCCAGGATCTCATCGAGCATTTCCCGGGCTTGTTCCGTCTCGATGCTTTCCGTCTTCAGTCCCACCAGCAACTGTTCGATATGCCGATGAACGATGGGCGAGGTACCTTCCACCGTCTCATCGAGAGCGTCTAAAAGCGCCTGCTCGCGATCGGCGTCCCACTCGAAGTCATCGGGAGCTTCCTCCGAGCTATCCTCCTCTTCAAGCTCGGTGTATTCGGAGAGCGCTTCTTGGTCCGGAGCTTCCCCCACCACCACGCTATCGCTACTCTGGTCCCGCCGTACACCTTCCTCTTCCCATCGGATCTGAAGGTCGAGCCGGTGGCTATCCTCGCTCACACCAGCACGACGGAGGGCTCAGCTTGCCCGAGACCCAACTTGGCGTTGATGGCCACCCACTTGGTATTCAGGTCTTCGATCTGCTCGCTCTGCTTCATCCACTCCTCAAAAGTCGGAGTTTCAGCTTTCGGTCCGAACTCGTTGATGTACTCGCTGTATTTCAGGGTCTGGGCGTAGCGCCTGGTAAATTCTTGGGCCTGATCCTGATATCGCTGAGCCCGCTCCTTCTCGGCCTGGGCCTTAAATTCCAACTCCGCCTTCCGCTTGGCATCGGTCTCTTTCCTGGCCTCCGCTTCCAAACGTCGAGCCTCCGCTTGTGCGGTCTCAGACTTCTGACGGGTTTCGTCCACGGTCTCACGCAAGTTCTGCAGATGAAAGGCGTCGTCGATGATACGGTTGGCCCGATCCTTGCTGCTCTCACCTAGAATCGACATCCCGAACAGCTCGAGTTGTTTGGTTCGCCCCTCCAGGGCGATCGCGGTGGCGACCATACCCGTGGTGGTCCGACCACGCCCCTGGTGGCAATTCACCACGTAATCGATGGAGGCTTCCGGGTGCTTCTCCTGCATCTCGTTGTGCCACTGGCGCATCTCGTCCAGGCGAGCCGGATCAGGACTGGTCTCATCGGGGATAGGAATGCGTTTGTATTCGATGTTGTATTTATCCTGGAGACCTTCGACCACTTCCCGGGTAGTCTTGGTGTTCTCGGCGGTCACCGGAACGGTCTGCTTTTGAGGCTTTCCGTCGGGGCCCTCAGTCACGATCTCGATAGAGCCTCTCTGGATAAGAAGTTGCTTGAGCTTCTCTTCCAGCGCCTCCACCTCGGCCCCGCTCGCTCCCTCTTTCAAGACCAGATTCTCCCGAGACGCCACCTCGCGTAAGTTGTGTGGCTTTCCATTGATGTAAATAATCGCTTCAGCCCGGGTGTTGGTCCAGACCACCGGTTCTCCCGGCTTTCCGTTCTTGTTCTCAGCCCCCAGATGCTTGAGCACGTCTTCGAAACCTTGCTCAGTGGGCTGCCCCACTCCGTGCACCGGGTGGCCCGGCATCTTGCGGTAATTGGGAGCATTCGAATGCAGTTCTACGGTCTTGGGGTCGTTCGCATCACCTTTAGGGTAGAGCCCCCCATCGGTGTAGTGCACCCGCCCTGGAAACTGGTCTTCCTTCACTTCGGTCGTTCCCGGAACGAGCAATTGGCCGTTGGTGGCCGAGACCGCGTCTTTCGGGTGCGTGGTGGGAGTCTCGACGAAGGAACCGGGATAGTCCGGTCGATTGGGTGCCTTGATCTGGCGCTGGGTGTCCTTCGCGAGAAAGCGCAGGCTCTTTTCGTGAGGTACGGGAACACTCTCCAGTAGATCTGTCTTGACCGCACTGGCGGGAGCGACTTCGTCCATGGGAAAGAGAGTAAGTTGTTTGTACATCCCCACGGTGTCTGCCGTTTCGTCCAGCCAGGCGTCTCTGGTCAGGGGCACCGGCTTCTGGTCGGCGGCAGCCTTATTGAGTGGGGTTTTGCCGGTGCGACCGCGGTAAATGATATATTCCGACGACGATTGATTAACCATAGTGAGTATCTGTAGCCTTCCCTAGGTGACCTAGTATGCCAGTTAGGGGCCGCTTCGTCCCGGGGTTAACGAAATTGTTACGGAGTGGGCTCCAGTTTACCGCTTCCAGTACACCAACTCGAGTTGCATCCGGTTTCCGGGCAATTCGCGCACATACGCGTCGAGGAGTTCAGGGTTGTAGATAAACTCAATGCTTCCACTCTCCACGAACTCAATTCCGTTGACTCCGCCCCCCTCCGCTTCATTCGCCTGTAGCGAGACGATGGTCCCTTCGAAGGTGGCGTCCTGTCCGTGCCCTTCCATCCGAATTCCGTTTCGAGCGTAGACCAGACCTTTGAACAACCAGTGAGCTGTTTCGTCCGGGTTCTTCAAGACCACGTCGCCACCGGCGAAAACCAGTAGCCCGTTGCCGGTCGCGCCGGCATCCACGGTTACGGAATCGGTGTTGATGGGTTGAATCCTCACATCGCCGGTTCGGGAGATGAGGGCTCCCAGTCCGGTGGTGACCCCATTCTCGATGTTCAGAGTACCATTGGCCACCAGGGCTGCCTTGGCCGTACCGTCGGCGGAATATCCCAGATCGAGGATAGGCGGCGGAGTGTTGGCGATACCATCGATCGAAGCATTCTCATCGGTCTCGGAAGTCACCTCGAACGAACCGTTGATGGTCACGGTCGCATCGCTAGTGGCGGTCACCGTCTGATGAAGAAGGTTGAAGGTGAGGTTGGCGTCGCTGTTCGGGTCAGTGCTCTTGAAGACCAGTTGATCGTCCTCGAGTACGGTCACTTCCAGACCATCGTAGTCCGGCAAGACGATAGAATTGGTCTCCACTGACTCGATTTCAAACTCGGTGTTAGTCCCTTTGCCTTTCGAGGTAATCTGAGCACCTTTCCCCTTGCCCTTGCCGCTGCTGACTCGCTCGGTCACCGTTTGGTCGGCCTGGGCCATCAAATCCTCGACTCGATTGGCA
The DNA here is from genome assembly GCA_041676625.1 of Vulcanimicrobiota bacterium. Lineage (GTDB taxonomy): Bacteria > Vulcanimicrobiota > Xenobia > Xenobiales > JADMJV01 > JAEXNA01. The sequence continues at coordinate 18,309 of JBAYRN010000011.1, read as the reverse complement.
GCACGATAAACTTCGGTGGGTTCGGTGGCATCGGGGGGGTAGTACTCCAGTACGTCCAACCAAACAGCCTCGTTGTAGGTCTCTGTAGTTTCTAAATCAGTCTGAGATACGGTGGCAGCGTAAGTCGCGGTAAATTCCACGTCGGCCTTTCGCCGCACGAAATTCCAGCGGCCGGGTTTGTCATGTCCATCCTTGACCAGAGGAACGGTCTTGTTGTTCTCCGGCAGTTGGAGATTGCTCTCCTCCAGGTTGTAGATGGAAAAATCGGAAAGCGCTTTGGATACAATCTTGCCATTGCTGTTTTCGGTAGCGTCGGCCAATTCCTCGGCTTCGTCGATCAGTTCCGGCGAGCCTCCGCTTAGCGAGTAGATGTCACCTTTGGCCCACAGCATGCCCCGCTCGTCGGCACTGTCATCGGGGTGCAGGAACTTACTATTCGCGCCAGTCAAAATATCCGGTACGTAGATATCGCCCTCGGCTCGCAGTAAATTCCGGTTGGGATCCAGGCTCCGCATGATAAGTGTCTCCGCATCCACCCTGAGGGTAGAGCGGCTGAGCACCGAGGAGTCAAACAGCGGAGCGACCCTGACCACGAATTCTGCCTGGCGGGTGGACTCTCCTGAGCGGGCGGTGATCCGGCAAAGAAGCGTGTCTTTCGCGGTCATCGAACTGGCCGATTCCGAAGAGGCATCCGTTAAATTGTTGTAAACCTCCGCTTCGAAAGTCGCGTCGAGCGCCTCGATGGAACCGGTCAAGCGATGAGTTCCTATGGTCTCCGTCACGTTCAAACGATCCCCGGAGGGGTTTCCTGTGCCGCTCATGGTAAACGGCTCCGAGCCCCAATTTCGTTCGTGCTCCACCCGATAAACGACGTACTGATAAACGGAGTCGCAGGCGGCCGCGGCGCGCTGGCTGGCCACGCTGGAGCGGGTTAGTGCGAAGTGCGATTGGTAAGCCTTAAAAAACGTCGCCATCATGAGGGCGAGTACGGTCGTGGTGATCATCACCACGAAGAGAGCAACACCTTTTTTCCTGAGCATAGTGGACACTGTTCAATTCTCCCACCCTGAAGGATAGCACATCAAAAGAAACAATCCATCCACCTACAGGCTACCTCCGGTGGAATACCAGGAGCAACAATCCGCCCGCCGGGCTCCAGGCGGCCAAGGTGAGGCCTCCTAGAAAAAGTAGTACGGCCAGGGCCGCGACCAGTCCGCTACAAAAGCCGGCCGTTTCCCAAAACAATAGCCTCCCAATCTTCTCAAAGCGAGACTTTTCCGCCTGAAAAAAGACTCCGGCGAAAATGGAGCAGAGGACTATCAGCAGGCCCACCAACGGCAGGGCCTCCAGTCGGTAAGGGAAGAAATGCAAGACCCCGTACAGGCCGTAGGGGCAAAGCGCGCTGACGACCAACCACAAACGAGCCTGCCTCGGAGTTAGCGAAACCCCCACCGCCGAGCCCAGTAGCCAACCGAAGAGCAAAACCCCGTAGCTCAAGAATGCCGACGAGAGGGAAATCTGCAGGACAAAGAAGAGGGATGTCTGCAGACAGGCGAGCCAGAAACCGACCAAATAGGGATAAACTCGCTTCATTGTCGAGCCGCCCACCAGGTGAGCTCCCAAACCACCCTCAGATTATTAAAGGAAGCAGGCTCTACCCCGGCCAGGTCTTCAGCCACCGCTTCGTGCCCGTGGGAAAGAAGCTGAAACTTTCTCCGACCCTGGTGATTGATGGCGTCCAGCAAGCCTTTCAATTCAAACTTCAGAGGAGAGCCGGCCAAAACGAAAGATCGCTCGGCGTCATCGGCGTTGATCACTAGAAACTCTTCGAAGACCACACCCACCGCCGCCAGGATCGGGCGGGCAATTTTTCCCTCCTCCGACCCCGGTATGTAAAACTCGGGGAGATAGATAGACAGCAACCCACCCGAGGAGAGCCGGTCCTCGACCAGTTGGTAAAACTCGCGAGTGAACAACATCCCCGTCTGCAGGTAGTAAGGGGCCGGAATGTCTACGATGATGAGGTCGTAGGTCTCGGTGGTGTTGGCGAGGTAGTGCTTGGCGTCGTCGATCACCAGATTCCACGGGACCTTGAGTTCCTCGAGCCTGTTGAATTCGGCAAAATACTCGCGACCCACTTCGGCCACCCGGCGATCGATCTCCACGGTGGTGATGGACGAGACGCTGGGAGCCAGATGGTTCAATGACGACATGGAACCGCTCCCCACGATCAGCACCCGGGCCCCGGGCTTGATCCTTCCAGGCACCCCGCTGAGATAGTAGTTGAAAAGCTCCAGAGAGCCGGCACCGAAGTATTCCAGTCCGTTGAGATACAGGTACCGCTCCCCATTTCTCTCTTCCACCACCTCGATCTTTTGATAAGGCGTGTGTTCACTGTGAATAACCCGAGCCTGCTCGAACCAGCCGTAGTAATGGTTGTAGAAGTAGTTGCTGCTGTACTGGTCGAACTGAGGTAGGCGCGCTAATACCAATCCCGCGAGAACAGCCAGAAAAGTCAGCCCTCGCAGGGAGAACTTCAGGCTCCACCCAATGACCAAAAGTGCAAACAAATAGCTCACCGCCGCGGCTTCCAGAAATCGGGCCCCGGCCACAGCCCCGCACAACAAAGCCATCCCCCCTCCAGCCAACTCTGCGCGATAGGCACCGGCCAGCGCGACCCCACGGTCTTCCATGGAGTCGATGATGCGGGGTAGGAAGATAGCGTAGAAGCTGGTCAAGAAAAGTGAGCAAAAGAGAAAAACCGCTACCCGTGCAAGCCCCACGTGGTTGTGCTCGGCGAGCCAGGCGCTGAGAATCCGCACCGCCGGCACCGCCGGCAGATGAAACAGGAGCGAAAAGATCAGCCAGGCCCGGGTGGCCCTTTCCGAGACCTTATGATACAAGGCGTAGCCCAGCAGATGTCCGGAGAAATAGCCCAGGGTGACCAGCATGACCACCAGTTCCGTGCAAAAGAGGGTGATGGAGAGCTCCCGCACGATCAGCAGTTGAATCAGTACCAGATTAAAACCAGCGGCGAGAAGCAGTAGAGAAGGTTTCCGAACGGTCACTGACCAGCACCTTCGAGATTCATCCGGGGAGCCCTTGACTGTGTCGTGTTGAAAGGATTTTGGTTGTCGGTCATCAAGCCCGGGGCGGATGAAGACCTTCGACACCCTGGTAAACATGATGGGACCCGCACCACGACCTCAGGAAGTCGACGATTGGCCGGACCTGATAGCACTGGCTCGTCGTCACAAACTTCTCCTCCCCCTGGCCAACACTCCAGGGTTGCCTCCGGAGGTCCAGGCCGAACTCTCTTCTGAAGTCACGATGCGCTCGCTCTCGGAGATCCACCGGGCCGGGCAACTGGTGGAATTGGTCAAACTCTTTCAGGAGAACGGGATCGAGGTTCTGAGTTTCAAAGGGCTCACCCTGGCGCAATTGGCGCACGGGCGGGTTACGGGGCGGGAGTGCATCGACATAGATCTCCTTGTGAGACCGGAAGATTTTCAGCGTTCACTTATCCTTTTACTAGGTTTTGGATTCCAATATGAAATGGAAAACCTTCCTCGCTGCTATACGAAGTTTCATTACGGAGTACCACTCTGCAACCAAGCAAAGAACCTGACCATCGATCTCCATTACCAACTATTTTCCGGCGGGGTGCATTTCCCAACGGAGTGTATCTGGGAGGCTTCCGAAGCCATTGAGATTCAGGGGTATCCTGTGCCCACCTTTCGGGCCGAACACCTCTTCGTCTACCTGGCCCTGCACGGAACAAAGCACTACTGGAGTCAACTGCGCTGGCTTTACGATCTCAAAGCGTTGCACTCCCGAATAGATCTAGCTCAAACAGAGCTCTTTGCCAGGGTTCAAAAGTGTGAACGTGCGCTGGGCCTGGCCCTAGGCCTTCTCGAGCAGCTTTGGGGGACCGGCCAGCCCATCGAACCGATGCCTTCTCTGTTGGGAGACAGCCTGAGCAGACTCAAGGGAGAACGACTCTCCTGGCCCCAATACCATCGCTTTCAATACCAGTGCCAATCAAATGTCCAGCAGCGCCTAAAGCTGCTTTTATACACCTGGTTTACCCCTCAAATTCATGACCTGAGGCTCATCGATCTTCCCTCCCAACTGTGGTTTGTGTATTATGCCCTTCGTCCCGCCCGAGTCCTGGGCGAATTCCTCTTGAAAGGACTGAAACGAGTATGAGCAGTCAACTCATCCAGCGGCACCCTGAAGCCGAGACCCACCCCAGTGGAGAGAGAGTAGTACTTTTCCACAAAGGCACCAAGAATTCTATCGTCCTCAACCCCACCGGCACCTGGATCTGGGAGCAACTGGAAACGCCCCGTAGCCGAGACTGGCTGGTTGCACAAATGGCCGAGCGTCATCCCGATGTAGAAAAAGAAAGGCTCGCCGGAGATATCGATAGCTATCTCCAGGAACTGAGCCAGAACGAGCTGATCCAACCCTGATGGTTTTGTGGGGGCAGCCAGAAGCCACGTTCGCCCTCCACTCCGCTCACAGAGAAGTGGAAAAGCGAGCCCGGGAGATGTTTTCCGCCTGGAATGTACCGGAGCGGAATCCCGACTTTTCGTGGGAAATTCTGAAAGAGGCAGATGGCTACCGGCTCGTGCCCCCCTCCAACTATGCGCCGCTGACTCCCGATTTTGTCCTGAGCAGCGAGGTCTACAGCGATCTGGATACCGCCCTCTTGAACGTGGAGTTTCAGTCGGTAGCCGTATTGTCGGGACGCCCCGACTCTCCCATATACGTCCACGGCGCTCTGCTCTGCAAAGAGGGCGAGGGTCTGGCCCTGGTGGGCCCCAAGGAGACCGGGAAATCGACTCTCTCCACCTATCTCTGGACCCGGGGCTGGCAACTCCTGGCGGATGACGGATTCTGGTTTCAGTCCGGGGTCCTGGTCCGACCGGTGCCCCGACGGGTTCGACTTCGACCAACCGCCGGCGAGCTTCTGCCCGATGTCTTGCCCGATAAACTACCGCCTCATTCCCACTTTCAGGTGCGCCACGACGGTACGGTGCTGTTTCAACCCGTCGTCGAGCCAGAGCCGGTCCCCTTAAAGAACCTCATTTTGCTGGGCTGTGAGGAGGGTCCTCTCGAACCCATGGATAGCGCAAGTGCAACCCTGGAGATCCTGACCCAGACCAACTGCTATCGAATTCACGGTATCGGTGGAGGGCTGGCCCGTCTGACCGGTCGTCTGGCTGCCATCCGCTGCTACCGAATGGGCCGGGCCTCCCTGGCCGTCCAAGGCGAAAGGATCTCCAAGCTATGAGTAACGCCGTGGTCATGCTGACCCGAAAGTGCAACATGAGCTGCCGGCACTGCAGCGTCGAGAGCCACCCTGGGATCACCACCGAGCCCTCGCCCGAGGAGCTACGGCGACTGGTGATGGAGTTGGGAGAAGCGGGAGTCCGAAGGCTCCAGTTTACGGGGGGTGAGCCGTTGATCCGGCACCGACTACTCTTTGAGCTCATGGAGCTTGCCCACACCCGCTACGGGATCACCACCGCCATCGTCAGCAACGGTTTCTGGGGGAAGAAGCCCGAGCGCGCCCGAGACTTCTTCCACCAGATGGTCAAACACGGCCTGGTGCGGCTGGCCATCAGTTACGACCGCTTTCACGCCAAGTTCATGGGCCCCGATCCGGTCTGCAACATCTTGGAGGTGGCGCGCCGGGAGCAGTGGATCGTCAATATCAACATCACCCGCACCGCCGACGACCACGAACTGGAAGAACTGCTGGCTCCCTTCACTCCCTACGAAAATGCTGCCTTTCGCTTTTACGACGTGCAGCCGGTGGGGTTCGCCCAAGGCCTGAACGAGGATCTCAGAGGCCAGCTCGAAGGCTTCTGCAGCGGCTGTGAGCAGCCCACCGTGTGCGACGACGGAAGGGTAGCCGCCTGCAACGGGCCGGCCTATTTCGAGCCCCGACACTCGGCCCTGCTCCTGGGCCACCTGAAAGAAGGCCCCATCAGTGAGTTGCTGGAGCGGCACCAGAGCGACCCGATCCTGGAAACCATCCGGCTTTCCGGACCCATGGAGCTAAAGCGGGTGCTGCAGTCCACTCCGGAGTTTCGCGATTTTGGCTCCCAATCCCATTATTCCGGGATGTGCCAGCTCTGCCGAGAGATCTGCGGCAACCCGAAGGCCGTCGAGGTGCTCCGGCAAAAGCTTTCTGAACCTGAACAGGTGGCCCTGCGACTGGCCCAACGGCAAGTCTGGCGGGTGGCCCGAGGCGAGAGCTGGAATCGTGACGCCGTCAACACCACAGAGGCCAACAGGGTACTCTTCCTTGTTGTGGACAAGGACGCCGAGAATCATCGGCGGGCCATCGAACAGATCCTGAATCGAGCCGACGTAGACTGGTACCGCCTGGCCAAAATAGTCTCCCGCAACGGGCTGTCGTCCAGGGTCAAGCAAAAGCGCGAGCTATTGGCAGGTTACGCACCGGAGTTGTTCTGGCAACTCCTGGATGAAGGAGCCGAAGAAACGCCGAAAGCTTCCACCCTGAGCGAACGGCTCTGTGAGTGGAAAGAAAGCGACTTTGAAAACCTGCTGGGTCTGGCGGTGCACCTGGAAGAACGCCCCGACCTCCACGCTCAACTGCGACAAGATCCCACCTCCCTGGGGCGGCTGGCCTTTTTCATGGTTCACTCCAACGGCTTAGCCGGCCAGCCGGAGGCGATGGCTCCTTCCGGCGATCTCCTCACCTCGCTCCGGAGACGACTGGGGCGGGCCATCCTGAGCGGTGAGTACATCCGCCAGAATATCTTCGTGAAGCCGTTGCTGCACCTGCTTTGCCCGGGGGAAAGCATGCTGGGCAGCGCACGACTGAGCACGAGAACTTTTGGTCGAGCGCTGACCAAAATTCGATCGAACCGGAGTTGGAAGGAAACCATCCAACTGGTGATAAATGACCTGCTCTCAGCATACCGAACCGGGAGGAAAGTATTGTCCAATGATTTACATCGCACCCAAGATCGAGAAGATCGTTAAGGCGGAAGACTTCATACGTGAGGCGCTGTACGCTGGAGGCGAAACGTCAGGCGTATCTAGCTAACGCCCCTGTCCAAGAACTCTTTTTGCTTCAATCCTTCCCTTAACATTCAAGGTGAAGGATTGCTTGCGTTTACGGGAAACGGTGAGCCATGCGACTACTTTTCCTGATTCTAATTTTAGCAGCATCCACCCTGGCCCAGCCCCTCTCGGTGAAAGAAGCCGAGAAAGAGGTCAACGACCTCCTCCTCACCTACCAGAAGATGGGCAAGAAGAGCTTTGAAACCCAATGGCCCGACGGCCGGGAGAAAGAGAAGTACGTGGTGGAAAAGGACGGAAAGGTGGCCTACACCAAGTTCTATCCGGCCGGAAACGTCTGCGTGACCTACCAGAGCACCCCCGGCGGCACCATCACCTACGAGCGCCGCCACGGAAACGGCAAAGACGCCGTGCTACTCAAGAGCGACGGCCGGATCATCGACTACGTCAGCTACTGGCCCAGCGGCCTGAAAAAGGCCAAGTATCAACGAAACAAACACACCGAAGAGAGCTTTCTCATCGCCAACGACGAGAAAGGAAAGCAAGTTTTCCCTTAGGATCCCGTCGAAAATGTTGTCGTTTTTTTAACTCGAGACTCATCGGTTTTGGCACTCTTTTCAGACTTTTGGGGGATTTATTCCCTTGGCCTGGTGGTATAATCGTGATATTGTCCGAACGAATTCGTTTATCCATGGAAAACACGGTCGTCCTCATAGGTCTGAATCACAAGACGGCGCCGGTGGAAATGAGGGAGCGTTTTTCCTTCTCTCCTGAACAGGTTACCGAGACCTTAAATGCGCTGCAGTCCGAAGCGGCCCTGGTGGAGTGTGCCTTACTTTCCACCTGCAACCGGACCGAGTTTTACGCCGTTCCCAAGAAAAGCGTGCAGCACAGCATGGATACCCTGACCAAATTTCTGCTCCGGGACAACGGGATTCCATCCAGCGAACTGGATAAGTTGCTCTACCACCAGCAGGGCGCCCCGGCCATCAACCATCTGTTTGCCGTGTCCAGCGGACTCGACTCCCTGGTGGTGGGTGAAAACCAGATCCTCGGGCAGGTCCGAAGAGCTTTCATGCAAGCTCAGGAAGCCAGCAGCACCGGCCCGGTCCTGGAGCGGCTCTTCCCCTGGGCCATCCGGGTGGGCAAACGAGCGCGTTCGGAAACCGATATCGCCAGAGGGGCGAGTTCAGTGGCAGCCGCCGCGGTGGAACTGGCCCAGAAGATCTTCGGCGACATGCACGGGCGCAACGTGATGCTCCTGGGTGCCGGCAAGATGGGCACCAAGTCGGTCAAACTCCTGCACAAAGCCGGGGTCAACGAGGTCAAGATCGTGAACCGCACTTATGAAAAGGCCGAAGAGTTGGCCGAACAGTGCGGCGGCACCGCCGTGCCTTACGAGATGCTGGATGAAGCCCTGGTCAGCGTGGATATCCTCATGGCTTCTACCGGCGCCCCCCACTACATCCTGACCAAAGACCGAATCTCCAAAGTGATCCACCAGCGGCGGGGTAGACCCCTATTTTTGATCGACATCGCCGTGCCCCGAGACATCGAACCGGCCTGTGGAGAGGTGGACAACGTCTACCTCTACAACATCGACGACCTGCAAGCCGTGGTCGACAAGAACCTCGCCCGCCGGCACACCGAAACCCAGGCCGTGCTCTCCATCGTGGAAGCCGCCACCCAGGATTTCTGCAAGGACCTGGACGGCCGCAAAGCCAGCGCCGCCATCGTCACCCTGCGCAGCGGGTTCGACACCCTCCGGCGGGCCGAACTCGAGCACTTCCGGAGCAAGAAAAGCGTCTCCGACTCCGAACTTCAGTTGCTGGAGAACTTTAGTCGCCGACTCCTGAACAAGCTACTACACGGTCCCACCACCAAACTTCGTCAACTCTCGGAAGGGGGCGCCACCCCCGACGAACTTCTGAACTCCTTGATCCTCCTGGGGTTGGTGGAGGATGAAGATAGCCGATGAACTCTGCCCTGCCACTGCTGACTCTGAGTGCTATCGGCTACCTCGTAGCGGGAGCCGGGATTCAGCGTGGCATCTACTTGGAAAGCCAGAAGAGCTTCCCCAGGTGGCGCAAGGTTTTGTGGGCGAGCTTCGCAGTCCATACCCTGGCTCTGGCCATCTACTCTCTGAGTAGCGGCCACCTGCCCATCGCCAGCTTAAAGGAGACTTTTGCTCCCCTGGCCTGGTTTATCATGCTGCTGTACCTGTTGCTGGGCGAACGCTGGAGCGTGGAGGTTACGGGTGCGGTGGCCGCTCCCGCCGCCTTTGCCATGACCGGGTTCAGCGTCTTTGCCCTGTGGCAGGGGCACGGTACCACCGAGGCCGGGCCGGGCCTTTACATCCACGTTTTCAGCCTGGTGCTAGGGTTTGCTTCGTTCTTTCTGGCCTCGTTCTGTGCCATTCTTTACTTCATCCAATCCAAGCTCTTGAAGAAAAAACAGATCGACGGGATCTTCCGGGCCCTGCCCCCCCTCGGCACTCTGGATCTGGTCTCCTACCGTCTCATCTGGGCGGGTTTTCCTGCGCTGGTCATCGGGATCGCTTCGGGCCTCTTTATTCAAGGTGGACATTGGTACTGGGGCACCCAGGAGATTGTGGTGGTGGCCACGAGTATCTTCTACACCATCTACTTGCACGCCAGAGTGGCGGGCTGGCAAGGGCGCAGACTCAACTCCATCTTGCTGGTGGCTTCGATCTTCGCTGTGCTCAGTTTTCTACTACCCGGAGGGCACCAATAAATTGACCGTTCTAAAACTAGGCACCCGCGGCAGCGACCTGGCCCTGACCCAGTCGCGCTGGGTGGCCGAGCAACTCGAAAACGCCAAAGAAGGGGTGAAGGTCGAACTCGTGGTCATCAAGACTCGAGGCGACCGAGACCAGAATTCGGCCCTGAATAAATTCGCCGGGAAAGGGATCTTCACTAAAGAGATCGAGGACGCGCTACTAGCCGGGCAGATCGATTTTGCCGTGCATTCCCTGAAGGATCTTCCCACCACCCTACCGGACGGGCTGGCCCTGGCTCCCCCTCCCAGGCGAGAGGACCCTCGGGATCTGCTGGTTTCTTCAGTGGGGCTCGAAGAGCTTTCCCCTGGAGCGGTGGTGGGTACCGGAAGCGCCCGCAGACGAGAGCAGCTAAGGCTTTTGCGGCCGGACCTCAGGTTTGAAGAGATCCGGGGAAATGTGGCCACCCGCGTCCGCAAATGGCGAGAAGGGCTCTACGACGCCACGGTCCTGGCCTGCGCCGGGGTGGAGCGCCTGGGCCTGGCCGAAGCAGGCTTGAGCCCTGGAGAATCCCGGCCCCTGGAGCTTGAGCAGTGCCTGCCGGCTCCCGGGCAAGGGGTTTTGGGGCTGGAAATTCGACAGGGCGACCGGACGACCTTGAGCGTGCTGTCGGCCATCGCCTGCCCCGATGCCATCGTCTCTAGCAGCGCTGAGCGAGCTTTTCTTGCCGAACTCGACGGAGGTTGCCACATTCCCGCCGGCGCCCACGCCGAGGTACGAGACGGCTCCCTGAAATTGCACGGCTTTCTGGCCCTGGGGGAGCCCCTCCAGACCGCTCGCACCAGCCTGGAGGGACGGCCCGAAGAGGCCGCCGAGTTGGGCCGGCAACTGGCCCGGGAGCTGAAGCGGATGGTCCAGGTAGCGGCCCGCTGATGGACCGGGTAGCCGCCGACCTAAAGCTGCCCCACGACCACTCCGTGGTGTTTTTACGAAAAGCGCCGAGCCGCTGGGACGAATATCTGGATCTCGACCTGCCGATTCTGATCTCCCACACCTGCGCCCCCTGGAGCGCGCTTGCCGAAGAGCTCTGGCAAGCCGGTCTTTCCGGCTCTCGCCCACTCCGTCTGGTGGAGTCCAGCGGGGCGGTGCTGGAGGTCTCCTGGCAGGAGCAGAGTTTAATCCCTACCCCTTCCACCACCGAGTGGAGCCTGGCCCTCAACTGGACCCACCCCGAGGAGGGTTGGCGCTCCCGCTTGCCGCTCTGGGGCAAGCACTACCTTGTAACCCGCCAGCGAGAACAAGGCCAGGGTCTGGTGGAGCGACTGGAGTCCCTGGGGGCCCGGGTCACTGCTACCCCCACCATCGAATTTGTGGAACCCGACGATCCCGCTCCCATTCTGCAAGCCATCGAAAGCCTGGAACAGTTTCAGTGGATCCTGTTCACCTCTCCCAACGGGGTCCGCTACTTCTTTGCAAGACTCCAGGCAAGCTCCAAGGACCACAGGGCCCTGGCTGGTGCGAAACTTGCCTGCATCGGCCCGGGTACCGCCAGGGCGCTGGCCGAGCAGGGCTTCAAGGCGGATCTATTGCCTGAGAGCTTTGTGGCCGAGGGGTTGCTGGAGACCCTGGCTCCCATCGAAGTTCAGGGTCTTCGCATTCTGCTGCCTCGGGCTCAAGAGGCTCGAGCGGTGCTCCCCGAGACCCTGCGGTCCCGGGGCGCACAGGTCCTGGTGGCAGCGGTCTATAAGACCGTCCATCCGCAACTACCGGAGGAAGTTCGGACCGCACCCGGGGCAACGGCGCTCTTCACCTCTTCCTCCACGGTGCGCAACTGGGTCGAACTCACCGGTGATCGAGAGACACCCTGCCACTGCATCGGCCCCATCACCGCCGAGACCGCCCGCCAATGCGGGCTAAAAGTTCTGGGCGTGGCCCCCGTCCACACCATCGACGGACTGGTCGACAGCCTTCTGGGCCCTTAGATCAAAAAAAGGAGGCCGTCGGCCTCCTTTTTTCTGATTGTTGGACTACTTCTTGGTCGACTTGGGCGCTTCGGCCCTGGCAACTTTGGTCTCGGTTTTCGGTGCTTTGGTCTCGGTCCTGGAGGCCGCAGGCTCTACCTTGGTATCGGTCTTGACGTCTGACTTGGTGTCCGTCTTGGTATCGAGAGCTGTTTCCGTTTTGGTCTCACCGGCTTTGCTGTCGGACTTTTTGTCCTTCTCGTCGGTTTTCTTGTCGTCCTTGCCTTCTTTTTTGGCCTCGTCGGCTTTGTCTTTACCGAGGAGTTCTTCGAGTTGCTTCAAGAACTCTTCGTCGTACTTGCCTTCGTTGCTCTCACCTTCCTTGGCACCGCCGGCCTCTTGAGGCTGCTCACCGCCGCCACCAGCCTCCTTAGCGCCACCCTCGGCACCGCCACCAGCTTCTTTGCCTTCCTGGTTGATTCCGAGAAGTTGCTCGGCGGTCTGGCGAATCAGAGGCTGAACCTGCTCCAGTTGGCCCGACTGTTGCCCTTGCTGGTAGGTTTGGCCCAAACTCTGCAAGGCTTGCTGGCCGGCGTTCTGATCCCCGGAGGCCTGGGCTTGCATAACCTGTCCGATCCCCTGGCCCAATGCTTGGCTCAACGGGTGTCCTCCCTGTTGAGCGCCCTGCGCTCCTTGAGCACCGGCTGCTTGTTGAGCTTCTCTGCTCAGCCCAAACTGGTCGCCGGTGGGGGCTCCTTGGGGGCCTTGCGCCTGTCCGGGTGCACCGAGGGCGTTGGGGACACCTGCCGCCGGTCGCATCTGCTGCTGGGGGTTAAAACCTTGAATTCCACTGATTGCCATATCTTTCGCTACGCTTCTTTCTCTTCTAGTTCTAGTGTTACGCTCAGTATATCCATTGCCAGAACCCGGGGTAGAGGCACTTGTTGCGTTTCTGTGAACAATGTGAACAAGTTGTTACAACTTTGCCGGCCTTGTTCACAAACCCGTCGGGTCCGTCACAACTCTATTCAAGAGTAGGGTTGTTATCGGATTATCGGGAAGCCACCGGCGATGAGTGAACTCAAGCGCCGGCTTCCCGCGCTCGCACTGCTGGCGATCCTCGTCGCAGCGGTTCTTGTATTTCGGGGCCGAAGCACGGAAATCCAGGTCGTTTCCCCCACTCAGCAGACCCTGGCTGAAGTACTGGCCCTCTCCGGGCGAGTCCACGGAGTGGAAGAGAGCCAACTCGCCCCCGAAGTGAGTGGCACCCTCAAAAACCTGCTGGTGGAGGAAGGCGCGAGCGTGAAAGCCGGTCAGAAGCTCGCTGAACTCGATCTCGGTCGACTCCGTGGCCAACTGGCTCAGGCCGAACAGGCCGTGAAGGTGGCTGAGGCTCAGCTCGCGGTGGCCGGCCGAAAGCCGCTCCCATCTGAGATCGCTCAGGTGCGGGGTGAGGTGGAGGGGCGTCAGGCGGCGGCCCGGGCAGAGCTGGAGAAGGCACGCCAGGCCCTGCTGGAACTCGAACGCGGCCCCCGCTCCGAACAGCTCGAGCAGGCCCGGGCTATCCTCCGGGAAGCCTCGGCCGAATACCAGCAGCGAGAGCGAGAAGCCCTCAGGCAGTCTCGATTGGTTGCCCAGGGCGCCGTCTCTCGCCAGGCCGCCGAGCAGGCCCAGACCCTGGCTCGGGCCGCCCAGGAACAGCACCGTAACGCCCAGGCTCGCCTGCGAGAGCTAGAGAACGGGGCCCGGCCGGAAGAATTGGCCCGGGCCCGGCAAGAAGTCTCGGCCGCTCAGGCCCGACAAACGGAGGCCGAACGGGCCGGCTCTGCCCGTCTGAAACAGATCCTGGAGCAGCCGCGCACCGAAGACGTAGAACTGGCTCGAGCCCAGGTTTCGGAGGCTCAGAGCGCGGCGGCGGTGGCCCGAGAGCAGTTGGAGCAGGCCCAGTTGTACGCCCCTTACGACGGAGTCGTGGGCAAGCGCCTGCTGCGGGTGGGCGATCAGGCCGGGCCCAACACCCCGGTGCTCACCTTCTCCAGTCGTCCCGCCCTGGAGATCCGAGTGGACGTGGATGAATCCGATCGCGCCCGTCTGCGGGTGGGCCAGGTGGCCGAAATTCGAGCCAATGGATTTTCCGAGACCTTTCAAGCTGCAGTGGTCGAGACCGCCCCCGAGATCGACCCACTGCGGGGCACCCTGGAGGCGCGTCTGCGCACCGACACTCCGCCGGATTGGCTGATCCCTGGCCAGACCGTGGACGTCAATCTGATCCTGGACGAACAAAAACCCCGCCTGCTGGTGCCCCTGACCTGCGTGATCCGCCGGGGCGATAAGGCCGAGGTGGCGGTGATCGAGGGTGGAGAGGTGCACATGCGGGCGGTGGAGATCTCAAGCCCCCTGGAAGAGGGCTACCTGATCCGTTTTGGGCTCACGGGAGGAGAGACCCTGGCCTTGACTCCCCAGGGACTGAGCGAGGGCCAGGAGGTCCGGACCCGGGAGGTAGAGTGAGCTTCGAATCCATGTTGGCCTGGCGCTACGTGCTCACCAGCCGAGGCCAGACCGGACTGACGGTGGCGGCAGTGGCGGCCGCGGTCTGCTTGATCATCTTCGTCAACTGCCTGCTTTTGGGGGTTCAGGATCGGTTCATCCGGGACCTGATCGGGTCACTCGCCCACATCACCGTGAAGGTGCCGGATCCCGATCCCGAGCCGCTCAATGACACCCCAGAGCAGCGCTACGCCGTGCAGGTGGAAAAACAGCTCCAGAAGCGGACCGAACTCAAGCGCCCCGAAGCCCTGGAAGCGATCCTCTCCAACTACCCTCACGTCTCGGCCACCGCCTCTTCGGTGGGAGGACAGGCCTTTATCATTCGGGGGGTCCGGCAGTTCGGGGTCACCATCCGGGGAGCCGACCCTATCAAGCAGGAGGCCATCTCCAACCTCAATGACGATATCGTAGCCGGACGCTGGCTGACCATCGGATCCAACGACATCGTGATCGGGTTCAAACTGGCTGAAGACACCGGGGTCCGCCTGGGCGACACTGTGACCGTACTCTCTTCCGAGCGGGTGCAGTCGAGCTTCACCGTGGCCGGTATCTTCGACACCGGGCAGAACCAGATCGACGGGAGCACGGTTTTTGTCACCTTACGAGCGGCTCAGAGCCTTTACGCCACCGGTCGAGACGCCAGCGCTATCTCGGTGAAGCTGGACGATCCCTGGCAGGCCAACCAGGTCAGCGAATTGATCAGTGACTCTCTGGGGTTGAAGACGGAAAGCTGGATGGTGGAACAGGCCCAGTTCGTCAACGCCTTCGCTGCCCAAAACGGGGCCCGGGTCATGATCAGCCTCTTTTCCCTGGCCGCCTCGGCCTTCGGGATCGCCTCGGTTCTTATCGTCAGTGTCTTTCAACGCTCTCGGCAGATCGGGATCCTCAAGAGTATGGGGGCTACCGACGCCCAGGTGCTGCGGGTCTTTGCCCTCCAGGGGCTTTTCGTGTCTTTGATCGGAGCGGTCCTGGGCGCCCTCTCGGCCTGGGGGCTACTGAGCTTTCTTTTGACCTTCAAGCAGGTGGAGCGTTTTGGAAAGTCCGACCAACTCTTTCCCGCGATCTTGGAGCCGAGGGTGTTTGCCATGGCCATGGTGGCGGCCATCCTGGCCACCCTGCTGGCCTCCCTTCTACCCGCTCTCCGGGCAGCCCGAACCAACCCGGTGGAGGTGATCACTGAAGGCTGATCTGCTGATAGTCCAGGACCTCACCAAGAGCTATCTCCTCGGCACGCCGCTGGAAGTGCGGGTACTCAAGGGGGTCACCTTTTCCGTCTGCGCAGGTGAGTTCGTGGCCATCGTGGGACAGAGCGGCTCGGGCAAGTCAACCCTCTTAAACATTCTGGGGGCCCTGGACCAGCCCACCGCCGGGCTGGTCA
Source organism: Vulcanimicrobiota bacterium (assembly GCA_041676625.1). Taxonomy (GTDB): domain Bacteria; phylum Vulcanimicrobiota; class Xenobia; order Xenobiales; family JADMJV01; genus JAEXNA01. The sequence continues at coordinate 2,624 of JBAYRN010000011.1, read as the reverse complement.
AGATCGACGGGGTAGATATCTCCACCCTGGACTCCCGGGGGCTTGCCCACCTGCGCAACGAGAAGGTGGGCTTCGTTTTTCAATTTCACCACCTGATGAATGAGTTCAGTTGCCTCGAAAACGCTCTGATGCCCATCATCATTCGGCGAGGGCGAGCCACTCCCGAAGAGCGAGCGCGGGTCCTTCAGTTGATGGAGCGGGTGGGCCTGTCTGAGGTGGTTCATAAGCGCGCCAATCAGATCTCCGGGGGCCAGCAGCAGCGAGTGGCCATCGTACGGGCCCTGGCCAACCAGCCCGCCCTGATCCTGGCCGACGAACCCACCGGAAACCTTGACTCCGTATCCTCCCGAGAGGTCTTCACCATGATGCGGGAGATGACCGCCGAACACGGAGTGACCTTCATGATGGTCACCCACGACGATCGGTTGGCCGGACAGGCCGATCGGATCTTTCGAATCGAAGACGGGGTCGTCAGTATCTCTCCCGGCCACCTCTAAATATGAAAAACCTGTAAATACAGACCGTCTTTTTTCGCTATTTATGAACTTTCTGTAAACTCGATCCCACCTGACCCCATGGACGCATCTCGTTAAGGACTTTTTCACTGCCTAAAACTAATCTAAGGACACAATCTCTCAGGAGGAAACCTGTGAACATTCAAACGACTAAGCGCCCGGTAGCAAACCTGGCTTTAAATACAAATCAAAATGTAGCAGCCCAGGCTGAAGAAAAGCCTGCGGACAATGCCGCAACCCAAGAAACTTTTACTCCTCAAATTCACGGTGAAGACACCCGTTTCAAAGCCGGTATCAGAAAAGGCGCTGCCTGGGGTGGCGCGATGGAAAAGACCCTCGGTACCGCAACAGGCCTCGGAATCGCCATCGGTAGCGGCCTGGCACTTTCCCTCGGAGGCGCGATGGTGGGCGGATTGGTCGGTGGAAGCTTCGGCCCCGCGGTCAGTGCCCTGCAGTCGAGCGGACCCCTCAGCTTTTTTGCCAACTCCTTCGCCAATATGGGAACGGCCATTTCCGTCGGCTCCACCATCGGCTCCCTGGCCGGAATCGCCGGTGGATTTGTGGTGGGCCAGAAAGTGGGAGGCAGTGTCGCCTCGGCTATCGGTTTCGCGCCCGGTTTCGTGACCGGATTGGTCGCCCCCGGCAGCGCTCCCCCGCCGGAAGCAAACGAGGAGGATAAGAAGGAGCCCAAACACGCTCAAGAGCTGCGCGGCCTCTTCAAAGGAGCGGCCAAGGTCGGCGGTGGTGTCGGCCTCCTCTCCGGTGGCGCCGGCGGCTTCGTAGCCGGAGCAACCCTCACTGCAGCAGGTTCCCTGGTGGCCGACGTGGCCAAAGGAGATTTCAGCTTCAGCAACTTTCTAAGCCAGGTTGGCGGCACCGCCCTCATCGGCGGAGCGATCGGAGGCGTGGCCGGTGCAGCCATCGGAGCCGCCGGTGGCGAAATGCTCTTCGGAAAAGCGCCCCAGTGGGCCTGGGACAAAACCGCAGGACGCTTCACCGCCAACCAACCCGGTATCCAGGAGCGCATCGAAAAGCGTGAAGGGGAACTGCAGGATCGCCAGTCTCAATTGGAAACTCGGGCCGACAACATCACCCGAGAAACCAAAGAGTACCGCGAACAGCACGCCGCCACTTCGGGCAGCCTGGACCAACGCGAAGATCAGATGAAGTCTGATGAGAAACGCGTGAGCACTGAACTTGAAACTGTAGAAACTCGCATCGAAGACAACGCCCAGGCCGACTTCAAGAAGCGGGCCGCTACTCCCGACCCCGCTCTGGACGAGAAAGGCAATCACGCCGTCATCGGTGAGCGCCAATCTCTGGACAGCTGGGATGCCAAGCTGAAAGGCTGGCAGGGCGACCTCGACAACTTCCGCTCCGAACTCATCGGTTGGGAGAATAAGCTCGATACCAAGATCGATCGGGAAGCTGCCACCATCTTCGGGGAAGAGCGCAAGCCCATCGACAAGCACTTCGCCGACCTGCACGGACAACTGGATCAGTTCGAAGGCCGCTTGAACACCTACGAAGCCGATATCAACAACCGTATCAGCGACAAGTACCAGTCCGGCCTCAACGCCGAGAAACCCGGTGTGGTTTCCGACCTGAATGCCGCTCGAAGTGAGAAAGAGCGCTCCGAGAGTGAACTGCGCGACGCCAGAGCCGAGAAAGAGCGGGCCGAGTCTCGTCATAACTCCGCTCAACGTTCGCTGAGTTCGGCCCGTCAGAGATTGAGCAACGCTGAGTCAGAAGAGAGCAGACTACGCTCTAGAATCAGCAGCCTCAACAGCCGTATCAGCAGCCTGCAAAGCCAACTGGGCTCCTGCCGCGCTTCCCTCTAGCTCACTAGCGGTCACCCGCCCCCGCGGGTGACCGCAGTCAGATTTCGACCTAACTGCTTGGAGAATTACGATGCAGATACAAACCACAAAACGTCCAAATCAAATTCAGAACACGGCTAAAGCTCAAACCGCTCCTCCCCAACAAGAGCAACAACAAGCCGAGGCCCCCAAAGACAGCTTCGCCAGCACCGTGAAACATTCGGCCCTGGGTGAGGCCCGCCACATGGCCGACCGCTTCGCCAACGTGGCCGGGGGAGCCGGTGGAGTC